>JALUUP010000508.1 GCA_027021285.1 Bacteroidota bacterium
AGCATGGTGTGCACGGCGACGGATTCCGTCCGCTTCAACGACATTACCGCCTCCTACGAACCGGATCCGTTCGTCGTCAGGGCGCGCGTCATCAACACCGGAAACGTCATGGTGCGCGCGCCTGTGGTGGAAATCGGCCCCCTGCCGTCCGGCGTGACGTTGATCCCCGGAGAAATAGCACGAAAAACGTTGCCGGATATTCATATCGGCCAGTTCGCGGTGGCCACATGGCGGTTGTCCCCGCAGCCGTCGCCCATCGACATGAACGCGAGCATACCTGTTCGTCTCGTCTCGCCGGGCCTGCTTGCCGATAGCTGCCGCTCGTCCACGTTTATCGAGGCCGTCAAAACCTACCAGGCAAAACTCGACTGCGGAACGCGGATCATCCTGGACATCGATTCGGTTCGATCGGAATATCGTCCCAACCCCTTTACTATCGGCATTCGCGTCACGAACACCGGCGCCGCGAACTTGTACGGACTGACTGTGACATTGACCCTTCCTCCACGCCTGGGCCTGGTGAGCGGAAATCTCGTGCAATCCATCACAACCGATCCGTTGCCTCCCGGTCAAAGCGCAACGGTTCAGTACCTCGTGCGGGCGCTGACGGAAACCGTTCCGGACACCGTCCGGTTTCGCGCGGAACTGACATCGAGCGCAGGCCGCGTGAGGGAGCAGTGCGCGCAGGATGTGATTCTACCGGCCATTCCCCTCAAAACCTCCTGTATCCAGAACGGCGTCGATACGAGGGGAACGGATTTCTGGGTGGCCATTCCACCGAACCGCCAGGGTGTCACGGCGCCCCAACCGCTGTTGATGATGTACGCCGAGACGGGCGCAGTCGTGAAGGTGTACGAGAACATCGGCTCGCCGCCGCTCCAGGTGGTCTCCGTTCCCGCCCAGACGGTCAGGATGATTACGCTCCCGGACCGCTACGGTCCTGCCAGCATCGGGAGGATGTACCCGTACGGCGTCCACGTCGTATCGGATAATCCCATCGCCCTGTACATGGGAAACTTCAGCGGCCGCCACAGCGACGCTTCGCTGGCGCTGCCGACGCACGCCCTGGGCACCGAGTACCGTCTCCTGGCGTACAATCACTCCGATGACCCCACGGAAATCGCCGTCATCGTTGCCACGGAGGACAGAACCGAAGTCACGGTCACTCCGCTGCTCGATACGGATACGAAGCACCCCGGCGGCGTGCCGTACACGCTCATCTATGACCGGGGCGACTATTACGTCGAGCGGACGGCCTTCGCGGGCAAGGCGGGTGGACTGAGCGGCAGCCTGGTGCAATCGAACAAGCCGATTGCCGTGGTAAGCGGCGTGGAAACCGGCTGGGTTCCCAACGGCGCGCGCGGGTACCTGAACCCCCATTTCGAACAGGTCATACCCAACGCGTATCTCGGCACGTCCTACGTTCTCGTGCCTTTCCTTTCACGCCGGAACGGCGATCCGTACCGCATCACGCCGGTGGAGGACAGCACCAATATCGAGATCAACGGCATCCCGCAGTACCAACTCATGGCGGGTGACATCTTCGACGGCATCGCCACCGAGCCTCTCGTCATAACGAGCGACAAGCCGGTTCTGGTGGCGCACTTTGCCGCTTCGGCCGAGTACGATTCCATCGGCAACCAGCACGGGGACGCCTCGATGGTGTACCTGACGCCGACGGACCGCTTTCCGGCCTGCCACGGGTTCGGCACCGGGCCGCTGGGACGGTTCGATTCCTCCTATGTCAACGTGGTCATCGACGAGGGGGCCCTGGGGACGATAACCATCGACGGCGCCCTGCCGCCGGATTCCAGCTTCCACCGCATACCTGGATCGAGTTTTCTCTACGGGCGATTTTTCCTGACTCCCGGGACCCACCAGGTCAGCACGAGCAGCGGGAGCGGGGTCGGGGCCATCGTCTATGGATTCGAGTACCACGATGCTTACACGTTGAATCCCGGATTCCTCCTCCGGAAAAAGAGCACGCTGTTGAACACGAGGGCGTTGCCTCACGGGTCTGCTGTCGCGATGAGTCCGGCTTTTCCCAACCCCTCCACCGGAAGGGCGCGTTTCGCCGTGGCCCTTCCCCGCGGGCAGGATGTGCGGATCGAGGTTTACAACACCCTGGGTCAACGCGTGAAACTGCTCTACCAGGGATGGAAAGCCGCGGGAGAATACCGGTTTGCCGTTCCCGGGGATGACCTGCCCGGTGGCGTGTACACGATCGTGCTGGCGACGGACAACGTTCTTCTCACCCAACGCCTTCTGCTGTCGAAATAGCAACCGCTTGATATGAAAGCATTCATTCTCGTTTCGTGTTTCCTCGTAGTGTTCTGCCAGGGCGCCTCCGGCCAGTGGCGGGCGCATCCGCTTCCCGGCCGGTCCGCCATGCAACCTTCGGCGCCGTACGAAAGCGATATTCTCTCCGCCCGGCCCGTGTGGTATCTGGTGGCCGCCGGTTTCGGAGCGCAGGCGTATCGCCACGAGGGGAGTTTCTCCCCGTCCTGCAAGTGCGAATTTTCCGGCGCGCGCGACGTCATGTTTTGGTACGGCGGGGAATTCTCGATCGAATTTCCGAAACTCCAGTTGGCGGTGAAGGCTCAGCTCACGTACGTCGATTTCAGCAGCAAGTTCGAGCGAACGGGGACGCGCAGTTCCGTGATCGTCGGCGATGATCCCGACGCGGAAGTCGAGTATCGCAATTCGTCGGAGGTCCAGTTGAGCTACATCAGTTTCGCGCCGATCGTCGCGTGGTTCATCGGCGGCAGTCGATTCTACACACAGGTCGGGTTGGACGTCCGGGTGCCGGTTACGGCGCGGTACGATCACGTCGAGGATATCCTTACTTCCGGGTGGACGTACTACGACGGCTCGACGCGCTACACGCTCCTGGGGGAACAGGATATCCCCGGAAGCGACCGCCCGGGATTCGGCGTACACGCGGGCATCGGCTACGAACTCATCTTTTCCGACAGGGTGATCATCGCTCCCGAACTCTCCGCCGTCGTGCCGCTGACCGCGGTCAGCCCGGATCATCCCTCGTGGAAAGTGGCAACACAGCGGTTTTCCGTTTACCTGAAGGTGAGGATATAACGATGAAAAGCGCCATGCATGGATATCGACGTCTTCTCCTGTTCGTTTCGTATTCGCTCGTCGGCGGGTTTGTTCTTTCATGCGGCGGAAGCCGTTCCCTCTACTCGCCGGATATCAAGGACCTGGAATTCTGGCCCCTTCCGGAAAGCGTGAACTCGGTGTACGACGATTACGCGCCGGTTTTCGCGCCTTCGGGCGACGGGCTGGTCTTCACCTCGAACCGCCCGCCCGTTCCGGGCGCGGACATGCGCGACGATATTTACATCGCCCGGTACGCGGGTGGTGTTTGGCAGGAGGCTGCGCACGCAATCGAATCGCTGCCGGGCGCCGACAACAGGGGCGCGGCGTCGTACGATGAACTGCACGGGATCGTGTATTTCGGGCAGTGCTACCGCCCCGACGGCGTAGGGGATTGCGACCTGTACGCGGCGTCGGTGGAGGGAAATCGCTGGAGCGACGTCCGCAACCTTGGGCCGGTGGTCAACAGCCTGGAATGGGACGCCCACCCGTTCGTAACGCCCGACGGATCGCAGTTGTATTTCGCCTCGGAACGGCTGGGAGGCTTCGGAGGCAGCGACCTCTACGTCTGCTACCGGCAGCCGGACGGAACGTGGGGCAAGCCGGTCAACCTGGGGAAGACCGTCAACTCGGGCGGCGACGAGAAATCGCCGTTTTACTCTCCCGCGAAAAAGAAATTGTACTTCGCTTCCGACGGACACGATGGCATGGGAGGTTTCGATATCTTCGTCTCGAAAAAGACGGTGACCGGCTGGTCCAAGCCCGTCAACGTCGGTGCGCCGGTCAACTCGGATGCCGACGATATCTTCTTCGCGCAGAATGTTTCAGGTGATACCTCCTTTGTGGCGTCGAACCGGCCCGGCGGCAGGGGCGGCTTCGACATCTACGCGGCGATTCGGAAAGCGCCCCCGCCGCCAAAAGAGCCGCCGCCCGTCACCAGGCTTCAACTCAGCGTCCTGAACGAATTCACGCGCGCGCCGGTCGTCTCCACGCTGATCATCTACGATGAGAACGACACACGCGCCGAGGAGCAAACGAATGCAGACGGTGTTTACGTCCGTGAGGTTCGCAACGGCGCCTCGTATCGCGTAACGGCGCTGGCGCCGGGATTCAATTCGCGGAAGGTGGAAATATCCATACCCGCGGACACCAGCGGACTCCTGCAACGGGAGATACTCCTGACACCGGTACGGGAAAAGGAACGCGTCATCTACAAGTTCTTCGTCGAGTTCGATTTCGACCGTTTCCGTATCCGCCCCGAGGAGCAGCGACACCTCGACAGCGTCGTGCAGTTGCTGATGAAATATCCCAACAGCTCGGTGATCGTGGCAGGCCACACGGATTCGGTGGGATCGGTCGGGTACAACCTCACGCTCAGCTACAACCGGGCCAAGCGCGTGAGCGCGTACGTGAAGGAGTTCCTCTCGGAAAACGGCATCGCGCTGGAGAATCCGCTGGAGATCCGGGCGTACGGCGAAAGCCAGCCCATCGCTCCCAATTCCACCGAGGAGGGCAGGCAAAGAAACCGGCGTGTCAAAATCCTCATCGTTCGAAATGAATAGCGGATCGCCCTCCGGAAACGCGACATCCTGCGATATCACCTGGCTTCGATCCGTTCTAAAGGACAACGCGGTCATCATGACCGATGCCCAGGCCGGTCTCGTTGCTGCCTACGTTGACCTGTTGCGCGAATGGAATTCCCGGATCAACCTCGTTTCCCGAAAAACCATCGACACGGTGTACAGGGATCACATCCTTCATTGCCTGGTCCCGCAGGCGATTGGGGCCTTGCGAGGCGCGCGCCGAATCGTGGACGCCGGAACCGGCGGAGGGCTTCCCGGCATTCCCCTGGCGATTATGTTCCCGGAAAAGCAGTTCACGCTCGTGGATTCGGTCATGAAGAAATGCAAGGCCGTGCGGGACATGGTTGAAACGCTGCGGCTTTCGAACGTGGAAGTGCGGTGCGCCCGCCTTGAAGAGCTTTCTCTCCGATCGCGGGCCGACGCGGTTCTTTTCCGCGCCGTCGCCCGACTCGATGTCATCGCGGAGTGGGCCGTTCCCGTCATCGGCGACCAGGGAATCATCGTGGCGTGGAAAGGGGGAGACCTTTCCACCGAGATAGCGGCCGCGGAAAAGATCGAAGGGGTGGCTTCCGTTCGCGTCTTGCCCCTGGAGGTGAAGGGGGAAACGTTTTTCGCCGATGCGGAGAAGGTCCTGTGTGTCATCCAGGTCGAAAAAAATCCTGATGCGTAGCGCCCGCGTCTTCCTCGCGTGCTGCCTGATCGCCGTCGGCGCGTGCGGGTGCGCGCTGGTGCGGGAAATAGCAGGCGTGGAATTCGACAGGGAGGCCTTCGATCTCGCCCGGCGGGCAAAAGTCCTCGAGCTCCATGCCGGACGCCTCGCCCGCCAG
>JALUUP010000509.1 GCA_027021285.1 Bacteroidota bacterium
GGCCGTGATGGTCCTGATGAACTCATCCAGAACAAATTTCTCCGCTATGATATCAATGCCGAAAAGCGCGCGTGTTTTCTTGCCGACGCGCCGCACCATTACTTCCATGTTGGCCAGGATGAGTCCGAACAGCAGTACCGCTATCGCTGCGCTTCCGTGCAATTCTTCGACAGCAAAATACAGGAGAAACATGAACCCGAGCGTCAACATGTAAGAGAGGTTATCCCTTCCCATCCAACTTATCAACCGCGACCAGAGCACACCTGTAATTGTCGCAATGAAAAAAGCTACCCCGAACGATTTCAGAAACGTAACAAGCATGACGGACTTATCATGGACGCCCGTCCGTTCGATATCCAGGATCATGACGACCGTAACGATGAGGAGCACATCGCCCAGCGCGGATTCGAGTTTAATCAGGGTCTTGATTTCTTCGCGAACACTGAGGCCGGAAACAACCGGGATACAAATCGCCGGGCTGGTAGCGCCGAGAACGGCGGCCAGCAGCAATGCGCCGACAACGGAAAGGCCCGCGATGAGATACGCGAAGGCAAAAACGCTTGCAAACGAAAGAAGGAATACCAGGATTGCCAGCAACGTAGCACGCGGCGCCTGCCTGAGAACCGTCGCGATGTCGAGCTCGAGACCTCCTTCGAATAAGATGATAATCAGCGCCAGTGTCCCAATGTACGGCGCAACGCGGACCAGAAGATCGGACGCAATAATCCCCGTAACAGGACCGAGGACAACACCCAGGCTGATGAGCAACAAGACACTGGGAATTTTCGTCAAGCGAAATAAGAGATTGGCGAGGAAACCGACAAGAATGATTCCTCCCATCAGAGCGAAAAAGAAGGGGACGGTCACGATATTCTCCTGAACTTGCCGATGAACGCAGTGACGGTGACTGCGAAAGATCAGAAAGAAAAGTACACAGCGACGCGGTGATTACAAAAACAGGATTGGCACGTACTCGACGACGATTACGGAGAGCTTCATCGTCGATACATACGTCGTTGTACTGGTCGCATGGCCTTCAGGGTTTATCGCTTTTGCGCTTGCACGCAAAGAATGACGGTTGGAGTCCGGCCTTTACAGTAATTTCTTTATCGCTTCTTCAAAAACCGCACGGGGACGATACCCGACATACTTCTCCTTGATGAAACCATCCCGGTCGATGATGAACGTGGTCGGGATCCCCGTGATTCCACCGTAAAGTTGAGAGACGTTTTCGTCTCCGTACAGAATCGGGTAATTGATGCCTTGTTGTTCAATGAAAGCATCCACGGCATCGCGCTTGTCCAACGCCACACCCATGACCACAAGGCCGCGGTTGCCATACGTCTTTTGCAACTCCATGAAATCCGGGATTTCCCGTTTGCAGGGCGCGCACCACGTTGCCCAAAAATCAAGAATCACGACGTTCCCGCGAAGGTCTCCTATTCCCATCATACCGCCGTCCGCCCGAACCAGTGAGAAATCCGGCGCGAGCCTCGACTCTGACAGCGGCATCGGCGATCCCGCGGGGCGGCTGCTTGCAACAGGGCCGCTTGCAGAATCCATGATCACGACGACACCGAACACGACCACCGCCGCCATGAGGATCCATACGACCGGATGAATCTGGGTCGAACGGGGTTTCCTTGTTTTTTTCCGAGCCATTGTTCCCTCGATTACTTTTGTGAAGAAAACGTGACGTTCCGGCGCAGCGCGCTGAGTACCTCGTCCATTTTTTCCTGCGAGAAATGTTTTTCCCGCATTGCGTCACCCAGAGTTCCCCAAGCCGGCTCGCCACAAATCAGGCAGCGTATCCCGTGTTCCATGAGAAAAGACACGGCGTCCGGATACCATTCTACTACGTCTTCAATCGTAGTATCGAGTGTTATCTTATCGACGTTATTCTTTTTTACTGACATGACGTCCTCTCTTCATAACATCACGCTGCAACATCTCAACCATGAGAATAAGATGATCGTGAACGAAAAAGGATTCCGTCTTGAGAACGTCTTTCAGCACCGATCTCACTAGTCTATTTCGAATCCCATCGCTTCGAGAATAGGTACTTCGTCAGGCTGGAAATCGCCCGTCAATGTATATGCGCAAAATTCCCGCCTTGCAGTGTAGTTGTCACGGTAGCGGTGAAAGGCGGGACCACGCTCACTATCGGGCAGATTGGCAAGTTCGCGGAGCTTCCTGTCGTCCTGATCAATGGGACAAACCTGCCTTGTGATCCTGAAGAGGCGGTATGAAAGGGGAAGGCCCGCGTCGAGCGCCGGGCGCGGGAGCCGGATGCCGGCTTGAACGTGCGCCCGATAATTCCATGTCGGCGTTGCACCGAGGAACGCACACAGGGCCTCGTAAACCATGTGTGTGCCGCGGATTTTTCCATCGAAAGAATGTCCGGCAACATGTGGAGTCGCAATATCAACGTAATCGAGAACATCCGTACGGAAAGCCGGTTCGTTTTCGTGGACATCAAGTATTACCGCTCCCAGTTTCCCTCGCCGAACGGTTTCGATGAGAGCATCGTGATCCACGACGCCTCCCCGCGAAGTGTTGATGAAAATCGCGCCTTCTTGCATGGCGGTGAATTCGTCCTTTCCGATCATTTTCATCGTCGGCCAGGGGCCGCTCTCCGTCAACGGAACATGGAGGGTCACGATATCGGCGGCAAGTGCTTCCCGGAGCGGGCGGTAGCGCGAATCATGCGTCTTCGCGGCGAGAGGAGGATCGTTCAGGACAGGAATCATGTCGAACACCCGGACAATCCGCTCAACTTCTGTTCCTGCGCAACCGACCCCAATGATACCCACACTTCTTCCCCGCAACTCGAACCTGTTTCTCGCCGCAACGAGCAGTAAAGCAGAAATAACGTATTCGGCAACGGAACGGGCGTTACAGCCGGGAGCGTACGCAAATCCTATCCCCCGTTGCTTCAGATAGCGAACATCGACGTGATCGAAACCCGAAGTCGCGGTTGCCACGAACCTGACGGAACTTTTTTGCAACAATTCCTTGTTGATGTTCAATGTGGATCGACAAAGAAGCACGTCACAATCACGAAGCATTGCCTGGTCGAAACTCGTGGATTCAAAAACCCTGACATTGCCAAGATTCTTGCAGGCCTCTTCTATAAACGGGTTGCTTTTATCCGCCAGAATAATCATTTTCCCAGTAACTGAAATTCAATTCTCCTGCGCGTGGCATGGGGAAGCGATTCACAACCGCTCTCGCCGTGGGTAAAATACGTTTTCCTCCCGGAAAAAGGATAGCAACAACCACAATTATCTGTTTACTGGATGTCAGTGATTTTCAAAAGCATGTATCACTTCTCACTACTTTATTATTCACAACAAAATGAGGTCAATGCCTTATGAATAGACGATCGTTCCTGTCCCAGGCAGGCCTGACTGCTGGTGCGCTTGTTGCAACCCGCAAGGGAGGATCGGCGAGAAGCCGGGGTGGCGATAAAAAGAAGAAGCCACCCAGCGACCAGTACCAGGCAAGTCTGAAGGGTTTGCCGGAGACAAACCGGATTCGTCCAAAAGTCGCCGCAGGTTTGGAACCATACGTGCCATCGGAACAACAACCGTGGGATGAACAGCGAGTCGGTCATTTGCTTCGACGCACGATGTTCGGCGCCAAGCTCGATCACGTCAAAATGGCGCTTCAAAAGACACCGGGCGAAGTCGTTGACATGCTGCTTGCCGATAAGCCACTTCCCGATCCCCCCGGAAACTGGGTAACGGAAAACTGGGACTACGACGGCAGCAGCAGCGCCGACCGGAAGCGCGATGCCGGTCGCATGAAGGATTTGCGTAACTGGTGGATCGGGCTGATGCTTTCAGATGAATTCTCCATCCGCGAGAAACTGACGCTATTCTGGCACGATCATTTTGCGACGGAATACCTTGTCGTTCGATGTCCCCAGTGGGAATACGTGTACCTCAACACGTTGCGTAAGAACGCCCTCGGGAACTTCAAGCAGTTCGTAACCGATATCACCACCGATCCTGCCATGCTCGATTACCTCGACGGTCGTTTAAGCACCAAGGGACGACCAAACGAGAATTACGGCCGTGAACTCCAGGAGCTGTTTACGATGGGAGTCGGCAATTACACGGAAGACGATATCAAAGAAGCCGCCCGCGCCCTGACGGGGTGGACGATTCCCATCCTCGTGAACCAGCGTCCGCGATATGTCTGGGCAATCCAGTCCGCGTTCGTCCCGAGCCGGCATGACAACGGAGAAAAGACCTTCCTCGGGCAGACCGGGAAGTGGGACTACAAGGATATCATCGATATCATCTTCCAACAGGACGTCACCGCGAAATTCATTTGCAGGAAAATCTACCGGGAGTTCGTGTACGAAGTCGCCGATGAAACCATCGTGGACCAGCTCGCGCAGATATTCCGTCAGAACAACTACGATCTCAAACCCGTCCTTTCGACTTTGTTCAAAAGCGCGCATTTCTTCGACAATTCAATGATCGGAGCCCATATCTCGAACCCGCTCGAGTTCGGAATCGGCAGTTGCCGGTCGCTGAACGTATCAAACGCCAATCTCGACTTCATGTTCATCGAAGGCCGCGTATTGGGCATGGAGGTTTTTCAGCCGCCAAACGTCGCGGGATGGCCGGCATACCGAACCTGGATCAGCTCTAGCCTTCTTCCCACGCGGTGGGCATTCTCCGATTCTATTATCAACGGCACCATGCCGTCCAAGTATCGGTTCAAAGTCGATGTCCTGGCGTACGCCAAGTTATTTGATGATCCCAACGACGCCAGGCAACTGGTCAAGGACATTGCCACGCACCTGATCAATTACCCCATGAGTCAGAACCAGTTGAATTTTCTCCTGGACGCGTTGCTCCAGGGAGCGCCGGAATACGAATGGAACATCGATGCCCCCAACGCTGAATTCAGGCTGCGGAGTTTCCTGGTAGCCTTGTTACGGATGCCTGAATCCCAATTGAGTTGATTGAAACGGAAAATGTAAAACAACCTTGGAAAATACATCATGAAACGTCGAGACTTTATCACAAAAGCGGTGCCGGCAGGCGTGGCGGCAACGACTCTTCCGTTTCTCTTGGACGGCGTGTCGATGAAAGCCTATGCATCCGCCCCGCTCTTCGCTCAACTGGCAGCCGCAGCACAGACTGATCGCGTTCTCGTAGTGCTGTTCCTGGACGGCGGGAACGACGGATTGAACACCGTCATTCCCCGGAACAACCCGGCGTATTTCAACGCGCGGCCCAACCTCGGTATCAAGAATTCTCTTCCCATAAACGACACGCTCGGTTTTCATCCCAAGATGACCGGCTTCGACACCCTCTACAAGGATGGACGTATCGCGATCGTCCAAAACGTCGGGTATGAGCGTCCGAACCGCTCCCACTTTCGCTCCACCGACATCTGGTTCACCGCTTCGGATTCGACGGAAGTGCTCAGCACCGGCTGGCTCGGGCGATACCTGGCTGCAACGCA
>JALUUP010000510.1 GCA_027021285.1 Bacteroidota bacterium
GGCGGAATTAGCTGAAAAATTCGGCGTGGAGTTCTTTCAGAGGGCTCTGGACCCACCAGGAAAAAAAATCCTGGCCGGAAGATCCCTCGAAGAATGGGCGCGTGATGAACGCTACCGGGCGTTGGATAGCATGCGAGTGGAATCCGGGGCCGACGTGATTTGTACCGCCCATACCGCTGACGACAACGCGGAAACGATTCTGGCCCATCTTGCGCGCGGGTCGGGAGTTGCCGGTCTCGCGGGAATCCCCGCCAGGCGCGGGCGTATTGTACGGCCGCTTCTGTTTGCCACGAGAACGGAGATCGTGGAATATGCTCACAGGAATGCTGTTCTGTGGCGAAATGATCCCACAAACGAGGAAAGCGAGTTTACGAGGAACAGAATCCGGCACGAGGTGATTCCCGTGCTTCGCGCGGTCTTCGGACCTTCGGTTGTAGAGGGAATCACCCGGACGGGATTCCTGATGCGGGAACTTCACGAATACTTGTTGCCGGAAATTGATGAGTGGTATCGGAACGCCCTTGCCGCTTCCGGGGAGGGGGTCTTCCTTGCAATTCCTGCATTAAAAAGGTATTTTGAGTTTCAGCGCTTTTCTGTTGTGCGGGTGGCGCTGGGCCAGTTTTTACACGATTCTCCAACCTTTCACTCGGTGTTGCGCGTTGCGGGTTTGGTGGATGCACGACCGGGGCAATACGTGGATGTACAGAAGAATGTCCGGGCGTACCGGAGCAGGAAATACCTCGAAATCGTATCTGTGCCTCCTTGCGAAACGAGGGTCTTTCCCGTCGAAAAGGATGAATACACGGTCATCGACGGAAAGCGTCTCTGGGTGCAATCCCTGAACGAGGTTCCCGCGACGCTCCCTCGTGATCCCTGCATTGAATTCATCGATGCCGATTCAGTGAGGGAACAGCTCACGATCCGCAGGTGGAGAGCCGGTGACAAGATGCAACCTCTCGGGATGCAGGGATCGAAACTCATAAGCGACATTCTGACTGATAGGGAAATCAGCGGATGGGCGAGGGAATGTAAGCACGTGTTACTATCTGGTCAGGACATTGTCTGGCTGTGTGGCGTCTGCCTTTCCCATCGCTACAGGATTACCGAACAAACGACAAAAACACTCAAGTTGATCTATGGATCGGAATAAAGATAATCTCGTTTCCCCGCCCGGTAACACCGTTGTTGTGAACGGGGAGGTGTTTGAACTATTCATCGACCGCGAGACCATCCACCGGCGCATTCGCGAGCTTGCGGGCGCGATTATGGCGGACTACTCCGGGAGGTTTCCGGTGTTCGTCTGTGTGCTCAAAGGAGGCTTCATTTTTCTTGCCGATCTCGTGCGCGAGATGGACATGGATTGCGAAATCGACTTTATTCGCATTGCATCGTACGGCGACGCCAAGCAGTCCTCCGGATTGGTGACGTTGGAAAAAGACGTCTCGGGCGACATCAGCGGGCGCCACGTGATCATCGTGGAAGATATCGTTGACACGGGACGATCCGTTGAGTTCATCACGGAATTGATCATGAAGCGAAATCCCCTTTCGTTGAAATTTCTCACGTTGCTTCACAAGCCCGAATCGACGGAAGTCGATGTCCGGCTGGATTATGTAGGGTTTAAAATTCCATCCCGTTTTGTTATCGGTTATGGTTTGGATTACGCGCAGAAAGGGAGGAACCTGCCCGCGATCTACATTCTTCCCCGGAACGGGACCTGACCGAATGCGGACCGTCGGACGAATTAACGTTTCAACAAGACAGAGAAAGGTTTCATCATAACATGCCGGAATCAAATCCCAACAAGAAATCAAAACAGAATCCCAAGCGTCCTACGAACCCGATGAAAGGAGGCGGTAACGGGGACGAGGAATTCAACTGGAACCGGATTGCGCGGGTCGTACTGGGTTGGCTTGCCGTCATTCTCATGGTTTTTGTCGTTCTGCGGTTGTTCGGCGGGATGCAAGAACAGGAGCCAACGATCACCTTCCGCCAATACGAGGACCTTTTACAGGGCAAAGTCACCAGTGCGACGGGTGAGCCGGTAAAAATCGTCAAAGCGACGGTGGTGAAATCGGATATTTCCAATTATACATTCGTGGGCACGTTGAACAGCGCCGCCACTCTCAAGACGACGACGGGGAAGCCCATAGAGACGAAATCGTTTATCGTTATCCTGGGGCCGCTCGATTCCGAGACGGAGAAACGATGGATATCATTGGGCATCGATATTTCGTACGAAGAAAAAGAAGGAATGCTCGGCACGATTCTGCTCCAGATGTTGCCGTGGGTTGCCATTTTCGCCTTGTGGATCTTTTTCATGCGGCGCATGCAGGGAGCGGGTACGCGGGGTATCTTCTCGTTCGGCAAAAGCAAGGCGAAGATGATCTCCGACAATGCGCCTCAAATCACGTTCAACGACGTGGCCGGTGTTCCCGAAGCGAAACTGGAACTCCAGGAAGTCATCGAGTTCCTGAAGGAACCGTCGAAGTTCCAGCGTCTCGGAGGAAAGATCCCCAAGGGAGTGTTGCTCCTGGGGCCTCCGGGGACGGGCAAGACGCTTCTGGCGCGGGCCGTGGCCGGCGAGGCCGGGGTACCGTTCTTTTCCATTTCCGGTGCGGATTTCGTGGAAATGTTTGTCGGCGTCGGCGCCAGCCGGGTTCGCGATCTCTTTGAAAACGCGAAGAAAAGCGCGCCGTGTATCGTGTTCATCGATGAAATCGATGCGGTCGGACGCTTGCGGGGCGCCGGACTCGGGGGCGGACACGATGAACGCGAACAGACCTTGAACCAGCTTCTTGTCGAGATGGACGGTTTCGAACAAAACAGCGGCGTGATCATTATCGCCGCAACCAACCGTCCCGACGTGCTCGATCCGGCGCTTCTCCGGCCCGGAAGATTCGATCGCCAGATCGTGGTGGACCGGCCGGACGTCAACGGCCGCCTGGGTATCCTGAAAGTTCACACCCGCGGCATTCCCGTCGATCCTTCGGTGGACCTCCTTGTCCTTGCCAAGGGAACGCCCGGTCTTGCCGGAGCCGAGCTGGCGAACCTCGTGAACGAGGCCGCGTTGCTGGCCGCGCGCAAAAATAAGAAAACCGTCGGCATGGATGACTTCGAGGAGGCGAAAGACAAGGTGATGATGGGAATCGAACGCAAGAGCCTCATTATTTCCGAGGACGAGAAGCGGACTACCGCCTATCATGAATCTGGCCACGTGCTGGTTGCCAAGCTGATACCGGAAGCGGACCCCGTGCACAAAGTGACGATTATTCCCCGCGGACGCGCGCTCGGTGTCACAACGTATCTCCCGATAGATGAGAAACACACGTATTCCAAGGAATACCTCGAGGCCATGATCGCGTATGCGATGGGAGGCAGGGCGGCTGAAAAACTGGTCTTCAACCAGTTGACGACAGGTGCAGGAAACGATATCACGCGCGCCACGGAACTGGCCCGCAAGATGGTTTGCGAGTGGGGTATGAGCGAAAAACTCGGGCCGCTTTCTTTTGGAGCGAAGCAAGAAGAAGTGTTCCTCGGAAGGGAGATCGCCCAGCACCGTGACTTCAGCGAAGAAACGGCCGAATTGATCGACGAGGAAGTTCGCGCAATCGTAAACCGGTGCATGGAGCGCGCCGATACGATCCTTCTAGAAAACCTCGACACGCTTCACAGACTCGCCAACGCGCTTCTGGAACGGGAAATCCTGGACAGCGAAGAGATCGATCACATCCTGAAGGGAGAGCCGCTGCCGGAGAACAAGGAGAAAACATCCTCGCCGGAAGATGATACCGAGGAAGCGGCCCGGCGTGATCGCGAACGGGCCGAGAAAATCCGCAAGGCCGTCGAAGACCTGAAGAAGCAGGAACAGGATAAGCCCGGCGACCTGTTTGCTTCGGATCAATGAGCAGCGATGGAACACGCCAAGGTGGATACCCCTGATTTTTCTTTCAAGCACGAACTGATCAGAAAAGGAATTCACCTTTCATCGCTTTCCATTCCCGTCATTTACTGGTACATCACCAGGGACCTCGCGTTGAGCATACTGGTGCCGATTACGCTCGCATTCGTGCTGGTGGATACGATCAAGTTCTTTCACGAGCCAACACGCGAGTTGTACTACCGGACATTCAGTTTTATCCTGCGGCGGCACGAGACCGAGGAGACCAAGAAGACGTTCAACGGGGCCACCTGGGTCCTTATCTCGGCCACGTTTTGCGTATGGTTGTTTCCCAAGCTTATTTTCGTTACCGCGTTTTCCATCCTGATTATTTCCGATACCGCGTCCGCTCTTTTCGGCAGGAAATTCGGGCGGCGACGTTTTCGGGGAAAATCACTGGAAGGCTCATTGGCATTTGTTCTTACCGCGTGGATCGCGATCCTGTTTACACCGAAACTACTCGGGACGCCGTTGGAATACGGCATTGCGTTTACCGCCGCCGTCGTTGGAGCCATTGCCGAGGTCCTGTCTTATGGTATCATCGACGATAATTTCGCCATCCCGGTCAGCATCGGGGGTGTAATGTGGGTTCTGTTGTACTGGTTCTATCCCGGCATTCCCTTGTACTGAGGATGCCAAACGACTTATCCAACAATGAGATGGAGTAATGCCATGCTGCGTCGTATCGTTTTGCCTGCACCGCTTTCAGTATTGATGCTGGTATTGTTCGCTCAATGTTCGACAATGCTGGACAGCAAGGGTCCGGATGATAAAATCGTTGTGGTGGCCGATTCAGCCGAATGGATTGAACTGGAACCGTACCTCGAGGCGACGTTTTCAACACCGTTTCACACGCCCCAGCCGGAGCAGTGGTTTACCCTGGAATGGGTGAAACCGGAAGCGATGGGACGCGTGGAGTTATCGCGGAATATTTTCTACGTATCCACGCTTGACGCGAACACCCCGATGGCGGAATTCATGCGGGCAAGTCTTGATCAGGCCACGGAGGCACTCGTTCGCGAAGGCAAGCAGTACGCGTTTGTCAAGAAGAATTTTCACGCCCGCAACCAGACGGTTGTCTTCATGGCCGCGGAGAGCATGGATCAATTACAGAACGCCATCGTGCGGGAATCTCCGCAGCTCCTGTACTTCTTCAAGCACGCCTGGGAAAAACGCGAAGAATTGCTGGTGCGTTACGCCGACCGGGAGGAAGACCTGGAACAACGGTTCCTTGATGAATACGGTTGGACATTGTGCATCCCCAAGGCGTGGTTCGTTGGGAAAGATTCCTCCGAACTCGGAGCAGTCTGGCTGCGAAGAAAGGTCCCGGTTGATGCCGAGCGCTGGCTCCTGGTTCACTGGATCGACAACGCGAGCCCGGCGATGCTTACCGGCGAAACCGTTCTCGACATGCGCGACAGCCTGACCGAAATCCTGTACCGCACCGTGGACGATTCCGCGTGGGTGCAGATCGACCGGGAGAACTATCTCCAGGTCGACACCGATAATTTCCTCGGACACTACGCCATCAGGGTGAGGGGA
>JALUUP010000511.1 GCA_027021285.1 Bacteroidota bacterium
AACCCGGTACCCGGTTCAGCAGTTTCAACGTCGGGGACACATCCTTTTCAAACCATCCCAGCTTCGAGTCTTCCGTGCCGGAAAATATTTTATCCCAATGTTCGCCTGAAGATTTCATGGACCGCCCTTCTCTTTCGAGGAATTGCCCCGGGTGTTACCCGGATTCAGGTTCAAAAAGCCCGCCGCGCGCGTCATCTCGACTTGTTGTTTTTCCTCCTCTCGTTTTCACGAAGCAGGATTTTTCTTATGCGAATGGATTTCGGCGTTACTTCGACGTATTCGTCTTCCCCGACGTATTCCATCGCTTCCTCCAGTGAAAACTTCGTTGCCGGAGCTATCGAGGCCTTATCGTCGGAACCGGCCGCCCGCATATTGGAGAGCTTCTTGGTCCTGGTGACGTTTACCACCATGTCGTCGTACCGGGAGCTTTTGCCAACCACCTGTCCCTCGTACACCTTCTCGTTCGGCTCGATGAAGAACACGCCCCTGTCCTGCAGTTTATCGATCGCGTACGCGACAGCCGTGCCCGTTTCCATGGCAATCAACGCGCCGTTCCTCTTCCCCTGTATCTCGCCCTTCCAGGGCTCGTAGCCTTTGAATCGATGCGAAATCACCGCCTTGCCTTCCGTCGCGGTCAAGATGGGATTGGTAAGCCCGATCAAACCACGCGCGGACAGTTTAAACTGCGCGTTTATCCTGTCGTTCTTCTTCTCGATGTGCAGAATATCTCCCTTGCGTTTCGCAACGATTTCTATGACTTTCCCGGAGAATTCCTCGGGAACGCTGACATACAACAGTTCGACGGGCTCGTGCCGAAACCCGTCGATTTCCTTGATCACGACCTTCGGTTGTCCGAGCTGCATCTCGTAGCCTTCCCTCCTCATGGTCTCGACCAGGATGGATAAATGGAGGATGCCGCGGCCGTACACGAGCAATTTGTCCGGCGAATCGGTCTCCTCGACACGCAGCGCCAGGTTTTTTTCCGTCTCGTTGATCAATCGCTCCCTGATATGCCGCGACGTAACGAATTTCCCCTCTTTTCCAAAAAACGGCGAGTTGTTGACCGTGAAAAGCATGCTCATGG
This sequence comes from Bacteroidota bacterium, assembly GCA_027021285.1. Taxonomy (GTDB): domain Bacteria; phylum Bacteroidota; class Ignavibacteria; order SZUA-365; family JAADGX01; genus JAADGX01. The sequence continues at coordinate 1,085 of JALUUP010000511.1, forward strand.
AAGGCTCGTCGATCGAGATCGGTTTCAGGGCTTCCGGGTCGTCGTAATCGGCAACCGTGTCGCCGATATCGAAGTCTTCCAGCCCCATGATGGCGACGATTTCACCCGACGCGACGTCGTTCTTGGTCTTTTCCTTTCCCAACCCCTCGAAAAGATAGAGTTCCTTGACCACGGATTTGTTTACCTGCCCGTTTCTCTGGACCACGGAGACGCGGTCGCCCATTTTGATGCTCCCCCTGTGCACCCGGCCCACGGCAATTCTCCCGGTGTACGACGAATAATCCAGGGAGCTGACCTGGAGCTGCAAGGTCCCCGAACGGACCTCGGGAGGCTCGAAATAGTCGATGATCGTATCCAACAGGTACGCGACATCGCCGGCGGGCGTTTTCCAGTCCGGTCCCATCCACCCCTGCTTGGAGGAGCCGTACACGACGGGAAAGTCCAGTTGCTCTTCGGACGCATCCAGGGAAAACATCAGCTCGTACACGGCGTTGGTCGCTTCTTCCGGGTCACAGTTCGGTTTATCGACTTTGTTGATGACAATGATCGGTTTCAGCCCCATTTCCAACGCTTTTTGCAACACGAACCGCGTCTGGGGCATGGGACCCTCGAAGGCGTCGACGAGCAGCAGCACCCCGTCGGCCATGTTCAGCACACGCTCGACTTCTCCCCCGAAATCCGAGTGCCCCGGCGTATCGATGATGTTTATTTTCGTCCCCTTGTACCGCACCGAAACATTTTTCGAGAGAATCGTTATTCCCCGTTCCCGTTCCAGGTCATTCGAATCCAGGATCAATTCCCGTACTTCCTGGTTATCCCTGAACAATCTCACCTGGTGCAGGATTCGATCGACCAGTGTCGTCTTGCCGTGATCGACGTGTGCGATAATCGCAATATTTCTTATATCCATGGGTATCCTTGACACAATGTCTATGAACAGGAAAAATAGCGAAAAAAACGACCCGAATAAAACGCGCGAGGCGCGTCGCATCGAGGCCGCTTTTAACACATTCCCGCCCGCGGAGAATACCACCGCATGGACCCCGCCGGGCTTGTTCCCTCCCGGGAGTCCCGCGGGCTCTCTCAGGGCAGGGTAAATTGTTTCATCCAGTCCCAGTGGATCTTCGCGCCCTTCAGGGGATGGTTGTTTCCGTTCGGGTAGTTGTGTTCGAGGCCTTTTATCAACACGAGCTTGAACTCGCGTGTCGGGTCGGGCGGCTCGGCGCTGTAGGTCGCGATCAGGGCGGTGTTGGGATTGCCAGACATCGTGTAGGTCGTCGCCATCCCAAACGTGTTCACGTGAGTCGATACGAGGCCATTGAATATAAAGTGTCCTGACAGGAGGGAGTCGAAGGCGCCCATGGGGATGCTGACGTTCGGCCCCCCCAGCCATAGATCATCGGAATTCCCCAACTGGAACATCACGGGCAGCTTCCTCCTGGGAACAAAGGTCGTGTCCTTCGGCAGCGTTCCGGAGGCTTCCACGACCGCGGCGAGCACGTCGCTCATTTCCACGGCACACCGCCCCGCCATCGCCCCGCCGCTCGAGAAACCGGCCAGGTAGATTCTCTTCCTGTCAACATTGAACCGTTCCCTGAGCTCCGCGATCACCTGCCTGAGAAATTTGATATCATCCCGTGGTTTCTCCCCGGCGCAGAATTCAAAACTGCCGGGGTAGATATGCCATTTGGTCGTGTTCTTCACCTTGCCGCCATCGATAATGCAGTATCTCCAGGACGAAGGGTAAACCGTCAGGATATTCTCGTCTTCACCAACTTCTTTCCACCCCGATTTTTTATAAAACCTCTCGCCATCGCCGGAAGTCCCGTGGAGCATGAAGACGACGGGCGTGGGTCCGTTTGGATTGTACCCCGAGGGGACGTGGACGTAGTACTCCCGTACGTCTCCGTCCACCTCTGTCGTGTAATAGTTTTTCCCGGTTTGATAATCTTGCGTGACCCCGGGGTCCGTGGATTCCGTTTCAGATGTACAGCCCGACAGCCAGCACCAGCCGAAGGCCAGGAGAACAAACACCCATGTTCCCGGGAACAAAAAAACCTGCTTTTTATGATTCGTTCGTTTCATTGGATCCTCCGAGATGGCAGAAATTGGTTACTTGGAAAACCGTTTCAGGAAATCGACCATGGCGTTGGTGCCGTCGAAGCCGGACTCTTCCAGTCCCGGCCACCCGTGTCCCTTGTTCTGGATCGTGATCGCTTGCACTTCCACGCCGGTGTCCTCATTCCTGTACGCAACGATCCATACCTTTCCTTTCCCGCCCCGGACCACGGTCGTGTCCGCCCGGCCGAGGTCGCACCGGTTGTTTCTCGCCCAAAACAGCACGGATTCCTTGAACGAGATATCGATCCTGTTTCCCTCGAGCGTCTTTCCGCCATGATAATTCACCTTCCGATCGTTCAAACCGTGGATCATGACGATCGGGATCGGTTGGGTCGGATGCACCGTTACCACGGGACTGAGCGAATCGACCTGCCCCCCGATGGTTGACTGGTTGGGCGCCGCCGCCGCAAACACGTCCGGCATTTCCGCCGCAAGGCGCTGCGTCAGCATCCCGCCGTTGGAACCTCCCATCGCGTAAATGCGGGTTTCGTCGATGTTCAGCACGATCGACAGCGTATCGACGATTTTTCTCACAAAGCCGGTATCGTTGACACCAAATCTCCACGCCTGACCGCAGCAATGCACGGCGTTCCACGTCGCCGCTCCCCTGTTATTCGTAAAGTTCGCGCCGTTTGGAAACACCAGGATCCAGTTTTCTTCCTCGCAGCGTTGTATCAGGTCTTTTCGATTATTGAACATGAACCCCATGGAGAGATTGCCGCCATGTAAGCAGAGCAGCAATGGACGCGATTCGGCGCCGTCATATTTCGAGGGAACAATAAGCTTGAACCACCGGGTCATGGTATCGACGCTCACCGAGACATCGTAAACACCCGGAGCCAGCGTTTCCCGGGGTTCTACGACCTCGTCTTCGTTGCAGGAGACAAACACGAGGAGGCAACCGAAAGCCAGCACAGCCGGCCAACTGCCTGCCGTCGATGCGTACCTCGATCGTATTTTGTTCAAAAACACCTCACCATGTCTATTCTTGGTAAATTATTGCATCCCCCGAGGATTCCATGATGAAAATACTAAATTTCGACTGTAATCTCCCAAAACCGTCCCGGCAGGACATCGATCCGATTGCCGTCCGCGGGAAGCCCGCCCGCGTGGCGGTGCGAGGCGCCGCCTGTTTCTCCCCGGGAAACGTGTCACGGAAAAGTAAAGTTGGATGGATAGATTTAATTCCGTATACTATAACTCTATGCTGATTTGCAAAATACGTTATCCGGTCCATCATTCGCGCCGATTGCCTCTAGCTGCAACGTGGACACCATTGCGCAGCCGCGGGCTCTAGACACCGGGGAAGGAAAAACGACTTTTTGAAAATCGCTAGATGGATCCACCCGTACGTACCCACAGGATTGTTGCCTGGCACGGCTCATGTGCTTGCACGGGGCGATGTCCAACGAGAGGGGTACTTTTTTTCTTTTTCTTTTAGGAGTTCACTATGAACATCTATATCGGGAACCTCCCGAAAACCACCAACGAAGACGCTGTCCGTAAGGTCTTTGAAGCCTATGGCAAAGTCCGCGAAGTCAAGCTGATTCAAGACAAATTCACTCAAGAACTTCGTGGCTTCGGATTCGTTGAAATGCCCTCGAAAACAGAAGCGCAAGAAGCGATTAAGAATATCGACGGAAGCGAACTTGATGGTCGTAATCTTATTGTCAATGAAGCTCGTCCTCGCGAGGACCGGTCGGATAACAAGAACAGACGCGGCGGCGGATTTTCCTCGCGTTCGTGGTAATAATCGACTAGTATTCCATGATTTTGAACGTCCCTGCAATTCGATTGCAGGGACGTTTTTTTATTTATACCACAAAGAAATCCCCTCGGGAACGTGATCGCTTTCGGCCGCGGAACTATCCGCCGCAGGCAGAGCGACAATGATACTTTCTCTCCACCGTTATTTAGCGGTGAATTTGAATATCGTGCCTTCAGTCTCGTTCGACAACGTCAGCACATTATTCTCCACCCGGTACGACGACGACTTCAGCGCCGTGTTTGAAAAGCGAATCGCCCGGTCTCCGTGGCCGTCCTGGCCCTGTACGTAAAACGAAATCGCGTTTCCGTCGCCTACACCGTACACCCCGTATGTTTCAGCATATACGAGCATCGAACCATCGTTCCACTCGATATCGAACTCGAACGTTCTTTTTTCGTCAACAACCATCGTCGAAACCAGCTGCCGCGTTTTTATTTCTTCGAATATAGAGTCGTTCGAAAACGTCAATTT
>JALUUP010000512.1 GCA_027021285.1 Bacteroidota bacterium
CGGACCGCGTTCGGGGGCAATCCGCCCGCTACCGGAACCAAGATCGTTGTTCGTCCCAATATCCCGCGCAGGGTCGGCGTTGCTTTCGGTGCCAACAAGTTCCTCGTCGGGCAATCGGTTGACATCACCGTAATCGTGACCGATGATTTCGGCAACGCAGTGGATAACAACGAGCGGTTCAAGCTGGAATTAAGTCCGTTCAGCCAGCGCATGGGCGGGCGGTTCGATAGTTCCAACATTCTCCTGGATTCCGGGCGGGTTTCCGTGAACGGAACCGACCTGGGACAGGCGCGGAGGCGCTTCTGGGCAGCCACGGGTTCCAACAACGCCGGGTATTACCGCGTCCGGGCGCGCGCCAGCTACTCGTTCCCGGAAAAATCCGATCTCAACCCCGGGCTCGGTTTTTCCCATGCGGCATGGATCCCGGACGGGAGCCCGAACAACACGTTCGGCGTGCAGTTCGGCCCCGGGACACCAGGCTTCGGCAATAAAATGGGGCAGACCACGGCTATCGACAGCGCGCAGATTCTCGCCAGTCCAACCATGCCGGTGGAGCTCGTGGCGTTTACCGCTTTTGCCACGGACGATGGAACTCTGCTCCGATGGACGACGGAGTCGGAAACCAACAATGCCGGGTTCTTTATCGAGCGCAAAGTGGACGGTCGGTTGGAAGAAATCGGTTTCGTTCAAGGCAAGGGAACGACGTCTGAAACGTCGCGGTATTCGTTCCGGGACGCCGGAGCCGTCGCGCTCCTCGGAAACGGGCGGCAGGTTTCCTACCGGCTTCGCCAGGTGGATTTCGATGGATCGTTTGAATACTCGTTCTTTGTAACAGTTTCCGATCGCGTGTTGCATTTCTCCCTGGGACAGAACTACCCGAACCCTTTCGGCGAGCACACGACGGCCAACACGGCGCTGACCGTGATCCCCTTCGATCTTCCAGAACCCTCGCACGTGAAACTGGAAGTGTTCGACCTGCTCGGGAAGCGCGTTGCGACAGTCATCGATCGCAAAATGGAAGCGGGGCGTCACGAGGCGAAGTTCCTGGGCTGGTCGCTTCCTTCGGGGGTGTATGTCTATAAGCTCAGAGCGGGTGCGTTCGCGGCAACCGGAAGGATGACGCTGGCCCGGTAGCAGTTGCTGAGCGTGAACAGAGGCTGCCTGTCGCTGCAGTGTTCTCATACATAGTGGAAACATCAGTCGTTTTGCATTTGTGCCTGTGTCGTGTTATTTTTTTCTCAGCCCTCTGATTTGGGTTTGAGTCGCACGGGATACAGGTGCGCGGAAACAATAACCAAATCATTCCTTCCAGGAACCTGAACATTTGCTTCACCAACCATCACTGAAATCCATTTTTTCGGAAGTTCTGGTCGTGCCACGCGGCGCAGAATATGTACTCTGTAAGCGATACTGTTCGTTTATAAAATTATCAAACACTCTCATTCGAGGAGTTGTCTATGGCTGATGGTACACCTTCGTCGGGCAAACACGTGCCGTTTGTTCCGGCAGATTCTGACATGTCCGAATTTACGATCCGGGCATTGATCATTGGTTTGATTCTCGCGGTGGTCCTTGGAGCGGCCAACGCCTATCTCGGACTGAAAGCGGGAATGACCATTGCCGCCACGTATCCCGCGGCGGTTATCGGTATGGCGCTCTTGCGTATTTTCAAAGGATCCATCCTGGAAGAAAATATTACCAGGACGGTTGGATCCATCGGCGAATCTATCGCCGCAGGCGCGATTTTTACCATTCCGGCGTTCATGATTGCGGGCGTTTGGCAGGGCGAGTTCTGGTCGTTGCGGCATTATCTGGAGGCCACCGCCATCATGCTGGTCGGGTCCTTTATCGGGATATTCTTTGTGACGATCCTGCGCCGCGTTATGGTGGAAGACAAAGAGCTTCCGTTTCCGGAATCCGTGGCGGCCGCGGAGATCCACAAGGCAGGGCGTTCGGGGAAAAGCGGCGCGAAATGGTTGTTTGGCGCCATGGGCATCGGCGCCCTCATTCAATTCCTGAAAGAATTCAAGGTCTTCGCGAGCAAGGGAGAAGCGTTCATCTCGTTTACGAAGAAGAGCGTGGCGCTGGGTGGAAGTGGTTCGGTAAAAGCCGGAGGCGGCGCCTTGATCTCCACGCCGGGTGTTTCGCCCGCGTACATGGGTGTGGGATACATCATAGGTCCCGAACTGGCTTCACTCACTTTTTCCGGTGGTCTTCTCGCTTGGGGCTTATTTGTTCCGCTCCTGCTGTATTTCCTCGGTCCCCAGATTACTGATTTCATCATGAGCAGTGGAGGAAACGCGACCGCCGATCAATCGCTCATCGGCTCCGCGGTCGAGGTTTGGAAAAATCTCGTTCGTCCCATCGCGATTGGCGGAATGCTGATGAGCGCGGCGTACACCTTGTATAAGATGCGGAACAGCCTGGTCGTCGGACTGGGACGCGCGATCCGCGACGTGAAGAAAGCCTCCGCGGGTGGAGATGAAGATGAGGATCGCACGGAAAAGGACATGCATTTCAAGTGGGTGTTCATCGGAATCGGGCTTGCATCGATCGCGACGTTTTTTATCTACTACTACTTCGCGGGTGATTTTGTCGCGGCCTTGACGGCGACAATCGTAATGGTTATTGCCGGCTTTTTCTTCGCCGCGGTGTCGGGTTACCTCGTGGGCTTAATAGGTTCGAGCAACAATCCCATTTCCGGGTTGACCATTTCCACGTTGATCGTGGCGGCCATTCTCATGGTGGCACTTGGCGTGAAAGGACTGCCAGGTATAGCGGCTGTGCTGGGCGTGGCGGCCGTTATTTGTGTCGCGGCCGCGGTGGCGGGCGAGATGCTCCAGGACCTGAAAGTCGGGCACATCCTCGGCGGCACGCCGTGGAAAATGCAGGTGGGCGATCTTTTCGGCGTGGTACTGGCGTCCGTCGTCATGTTCTACCCGTTGTTTATCCTTCACCAGGGAGATATCAACCAGGGAGGAACAGGTTTGGGCGGGGAACAGTACCCGGCTCCACAGGCCAGTCTCATGGCCATCCTCGCGAAAGGAATTGTCGGCGGCGACATGGCGTGGCCGTTGATCATCGTCGGCATCCTGATGGCGATTGTCTTCATCCTCGTACGCGTCAAGAGCCCGATGCTTGTTTGCGTCGGGATGTACCTGCCGCTGGAGACGTCTTTCGCGATTTTCATCGGCGGTCTGTTCCGTGGAATTATTGACAAGATCTCTGATCGGCGGAAGCACAACGAGGCTCAAAAAGCACGCGTGGAGAACACGGGGGTTCTCCTTGCTTCCGGCATGATCGCCGGAGAGGCGTTGATCGGCCTCCTGTTCGCGTTCTTCGCGGTCATGGAGTGGCCCGTGCCGGAAGTGTTCGAGCAGACGAAGTCGATGGTGCAGTTTATTCCCGCACTGCTGGTGTTCGTTGTCATCGGTTGGATACTCGTGCGCTTCCCGCTGACCACCGCCGGAAGTCCCGACGAGCCCGCGCCTCCGAAGGCAATGTGATTCGCGGAGGTCGGATGCGTTCCATCGGGTCCTCGGTCCACGGGGACCCGATGATTTTTTATCAATTCGGCGAGCTATGTTCCGACGTAAAATCAATTCAAAGACAAATATTCTCGAGCTCGTCCCGGTACGAAAGCTGGAGCATACCGTAGAGGATGAAAAGGTCACGGTGCTCATGCCGCGGTTTTTCGTACCCTGGATGCAAAAGAACCTCGTTCCACGGAAAAAGGATCCGTTCATTAAGATCAAGCTGGACGAGATGGGCTCCACGACATGGTTGGCCTGCGACGGAAGGAGCCGTGCCCTGGAGGTTGCCCGCAAGATCGCCGAGCAGTATGCCCTTGACCAGGATGAAGCGTACAGGCGGGTAGGCACCTTTTTAAGGCAATTATACCAGAGGGGTTTTCTCGATCTGCGAACTACCGACCAGGTCCGGGTCGAAACCGCACCTCCCGTGGATAAAATCTGACAAAAGGAGATTTCATGACCACTGTTGAAATATCCGGGCAGGGTTGGTTTCATCCCGCCCGCCGGCCGTATCGCTTCACCGTTCTCCTGTTTGTCAGTCTTCTCTCTTTCGGCAGTTACTTCGCCTACGACATCATCGGAGCCATCGCGCCGCGGCTGATCGAGGAGCTGGGAGCGCAGCGCGAAACGGTAGGATCGTTCTACACCATGTACAGCATCGCCGCCATCCTGTCGGTGTTTATTGGCGGGTTGCTTATCGACAAGCTGGGGACGCGCAAGGCCAGCATGTTGTTTTCCATCCTTGTGCTCATCGGTGCCGCGATCGTCGCCTTTGCCCAGTCCATCCCTGTCTTGTTCGTGGGTCGATTCGTCTTCGGCGCTGGATCGGAGCCGTTGATCGTTGCACAGAGCGCCATCCTGGCCCGGTGGTTCAAAGGAAAAGAGCTCGCGCTTTCGTTCGGCATTGCGCTCACCGTAAGCAGACTGGGGACGCTGTTCAGCTTCAACACAGGCGAGTTGATTGCCAGCCATTTCGGTGGGTACAGTTACGCGCTGTGGGCGGCGGTCATTTTCTGCGGAATATCCCTCCTCGCCAATATCGTGTACATCGTGATGGACCGACGTGGTGAGCGAGTATTGAAGTTGAAGGAAGAAGGGGCGGAGGAAAAAATCGTCTTTAGCGACATCAAGGCGTTCAAACCGAGTTTTTGGTACGTGACACTGTTATGCGTCACGTTTTATTCCGCTATCTTCCCGTTCACCGCACTTTCCACGGATTTCTTCGCGGACAAGTGGGGGATCCCGCGGATAGCCGAGGCATCCGGCGGATTTATTTTCCAGGTATTCAACAACTTCTTCCATATGTTCAGCACCGCAGGGGGAATTTCATCCATCATCATCTTTGCCTCGATGGTGTTTGCCCCGTTTGCCGGGCAGCTCGTGGACAAGATCGGCAAACGCGCCACGCTCATGATCATTGGGTCGCTGATCTTGATCCCGAGCCACCTCGTGATGGGATTGACGGACATCTACCCCGTCGTGCCGATGATTACTCTTGGAGCGGCGTTCGTCCTCGTTCCCGCCGCCATGTGGCCGTCGGTTCCTTTGATCGTGGACAAGAACCGCGTGGGTACGGCGTTTGGCCTCATGACCACGGTTCAAAACATCGGTCTTGCGCTGTTTCCGTGGCTGAACGGTCTCCTTCGCGACGCGACGCATTCCTATTCCGCCAGCATGGTCATGTTCGCCTCGCTGGGTTTATTGGGCCTGGTGTTTGCGATCTTGTTGAAACGCGCCGACGCGAAGGAAGGAACGGGACTGGAAGGAGTAACCGTCGGCTGACGGATCGTGAGAACGTTACTCGGTGCGTTTCAGGAGGAGCAGCGTAATATCGTCCGATTGTCCCGCGTCAACCGAGAATTCATAAATGGCGTTGCGGATGGCCGCGACAAGTGCGTGGGGAGAATCA
>JALUUP010000513.1 GCA_027021285.1 Bacteroidota bacterium
GCCACAGCAGGGTGGTGAACACCGGTTCCGTCAGAAGGGTGTTCGACGCGAAGAGCTGGTTGGGAAAAAACGCGACGACGACCAGGAACGCCGCCATCTCGTTGCCGGTCAATTCCCGCTTGAAAACCTGGATGAGAATGAGGAGCAACGCAGCGCTGAAGAGGATGTTGGACAGCCTGGCAAGCAGCACGGGATTCGTTCCCGGGTAATGCAGCAGGGCGAGGAACGCGGGATAACCGACGGGCCAGAAGCAGGTCTTGAGGCCATCCGCCGTGACGTACGAACCGGTTGCGTAGAGCCGTTCTGCGTGAGCGATGTAGAACGTGCTGTCGGCGATGGGAAGGGTGTCGATGCCGAAGGCAATTGCCAGTTGGACGACGGCGGAAACAACGACAACCGTGAAAAGGAATGGCCGACGGTGCCGGGAGAAAAAGCTGAACGCCGCGCGAACCCGGTCGTAAAACACGAACAGCAGAACGAACAACAGGATGAGGCTGACGAGGGGAGGATCGGCGTGGTGGAAGATATCGGCGTAGTACTGCAGGTCGAGAATATCGGGATTGTTCTTGAGCGCGCGCAGCAGGTAATCGCGGAAGAAAAGAAGGAACGCGACGTAAAACAGGAACGTCCCCGCAGCAGCCGCGAGAAATAATCCCCGCGGGCCGCGGATCAGGTGGCGGAACGTCTGTTTCCCCGGAAAGGTGATGGTCATGAAGTGTTGAAAATACGCATGAAAGGCCAGGTTTGAGCACAGCGCCGATTTCACTACATTTCATTCATGCAAAGCGATTCGCCGCCGCGGAGAACGTAATAATATGGAAAAATCCCTATGTCACCACAAGAATTTCTCGAATCAGTAAAAAACCGGGCAAAAAAATTCCGGAAGACGATCGTTTACCCGGATGCCACAGATGAACGAGCAATCCGCGCCGCCCGCCGGGTTGTCGATGAAAACATTGCCGCTGTCGTACTGGTAGGCGAGCGAGAGACTGTTGCGGAAACCGCCGGTGCCTGCGGTACTTCCCTGGATGGAATCGAGATCCTCGATCCGTCCCGCTCGGACAAGCTGGATGATTTCAGCGCGACGTTCTTCGAGTTGCGCAAGCACAAGGGCATCTCGGAAGCCGAGGCGCGGGACGTCATGAAACATCCATTATTCTTCGGTGCCATGATGGTGCGCAAGGGACTCGCGGACGGGAGCGTGGCCGGGTCGCTTTCGACGACGGGCGACGTGATCCGCGCCGGCATCCTGTGCATCGGCCTGGAAGAAGGCATTGACACCGTGTCGAGCTTTTTCCTGATGGTGTTCCCGGAGAACGTGTACGCCTTCGCCGACTGCGCCGTCCTTCCCGACCCCGACGAAGACCAGCTTGCGGACATCGCCGTCACCACGGCCAGGAACTACCGCAAGCTCCTGCGGGAAGAGCCACGCGTGGCCATGCTGTCGTTTTCGACGAGGGGTAGCGCCGAGCACCCGATGGTGGACGCCGTGCGCGAGGCGCTGAAGAGAACCAGGAGCAAGGACCCGGAGTTGCTCGTGGACGGCGAGCTCCAGGTGGATGCCGCCATCGTCCCGTCCGTCGCCGAACGAAAGGCGCCGGACAGCAAAGTGGCGGGAAGGGCCAACGTGCTCGTTTTTCCGGACCTGAACGCCGGGAACATCGCGTACAAGATCGCGCAGCGGATGGGCGGGGCCGAGGCGATAGGACCGCTTGTGCAAGGTTTGCGGAAACCGGCCTTCGACCTGTCCCGCGGGTGCAGCGTGGAAGACATCGTCAACGTGACGGCGTTCAACGTGATCATGGGTGTCGATTGAGTGTGGAGAGAAGGAAAGCCTGCCGGCCGCGAGCGAAGAGGGGCAGGAAGACCGCGGGAATCATACCCGTGGGATAAACGTTGTCATAGATTGAATACTTCCAGCGCTCCAGTTAACCAGGAATTATCAAGCAAAGGAAAGGTTACCCATGATAGGAAAAGTATTTCTCGTCTTATTTGTTGCCACGCTGGGATTTGCGGGTTGTTCCTCCGACGATTCCGCGACGGGACCTGCCCCGACGACCGAACGGTCTTTCGTTAACGACGTTCTGCCGATCTTCGCGCAGAACTGTAACGGTTGCCACGGTCCAGGCGGTCCTGCCGTCGGCATACTCGATCTTACGAAGAACGCGTACCTGCGCCTGGTGGATGCGCCGAGCAGCACGGGAGCCGGATGGAAGCTCGTTGTGGCGGGGAAACCGGACAGCAGTCTGCTGTACCTCAAAGTCGCGCTGGCGACACCGCCGGTGGGCGTGAGGATGCCGCAGAACCTTACGCCGCTTCCGGGAACGGATATCATCAAGATCAAGGACTGGATTTCGCAGGGAGCGAAGAACAACTAGTTTGGAAGAGTTCGGGAATCGTACCGGCCGGGTTTACGTGTTTTGTTCGAGAGTGACGGAGCCCGAGGATTGGTCGGTCAACCAGGACTCGAGTTTCGGGACAAGTGAACGGCGGACGCGTACGGTGTACGTAACCACGTCGCCGTAATCCTGGTCAACGATGCGACACGAGAATGTTTCCAGGGCCCGATGGACGGTTTGCGTATGAGAGAAAGGAAAATGGATCCGGCAGGTGAGCGTGATGTACCGGCGTTCCATGCGGGCGCGTTCGACGACGGCGCGCGCGGCGTTGAAGTACGCTCGTCCCAGTCCGCCGACGCCGAGTTTCGTGCCGCCGAAGTACCGGACCACGATGACGCCGCAATACACCAGCTCGCGGGACTCCAGGGCTTCCAGTATCTTGGATCCGGCGGTACCCGAGGGTTCGCCGTCGTCGCTGGAGCGCCATGTCTCGCCCCCGGCTCCGATGCGATACGCGTAACAGTGGTGGGTGGCGTCATGGAAGCGTTTGCGGACCGAGGCCAGCCACTGGTTGAATTCCGCCACGTCCGCAAGCGGGCGCAGGAACGCGATGAAGCGCGAGCCCTGGACCTTGATTTCCGCTTCCTGCTCTTCGGAGACCGTAACGTATTCGTCGGGATCGTATTCACCCGGTTCGGATTTTGCGCTGCTTGTCATATCTTCCAGATAATACGATGAGAAAAGAACAAAAAACAAGACTTCTCATGGAAAAGGGAACGTACGCGCTGTGAAAATTGGCATAACCTGTTACCCGACCTACGGTGGGAGCGGTGTGATCGCCACCGAACTGGGAAAGTCGCTGGCGGAACGCGGCCACCAGATCCATTTTATTTCGTACGCGAGTCCGTTTCGTCTTTCCCACTACGTGGACAATATCTTTTACCACGAGGTCGAAAAAACCACGTATCCTTTGTTTGAATTCAACCTCTATCCGCTGGAGCTTGCCGGCAAGCTGGCCGAGGTCACGGAATACGAGGGGCTGGATATCCTGCACATGCACTATGCCATTCCTCACGCCACCAGCGCGTTCCTAGCGCGGGAGATCATCGGACGGGACAGGATAAAGATCGTTACCACACTGCACGGCACGGATATCACCCTGATCGGCCTGGAGCCGACGTTTCTTCCCCTCATGAAATTCACCATTCAGCAGAGCGACGGAGTGACCGCGGTATCCCGTTTCCTGAAGGAAAAGACGTTGACCAATTACGGTATCGACAAGGAAATAGAGGTCATACCGAATTTCGTTGACACGGAAGTGTACTTTCCCCAGGAGAACGGCGCCTTCCGGAATTCCCTTGCGAAGTATGGCGAAAAGATCGTTGTGCATGTTTCGAACTTCCGACCGGTGAAGCGGGTCCCCGATGTCATTCGCGCGTTTCGTCTTATCCGGGAAAGCGTACCCTCGGTGCTGGCGCTGGTTGGCGACGGTCCGGGTCGGGGAGAATGCGAGCGACTGGTGCGGGAACTGGACCTGGCCGATGTCGTGAAGTTTCTCGGCAAGCAGGAAGCTCTCGCGGATATTCTGAAAGTGTCGGATATCTTCCTCAT
>JALUUP010000514.1 GCA_027021285.1 Bacteroidota bacterium
ATGAACGCAAGAATCGAAATACCGAAAGACAAAATTGCGGAGTTTTGCCGGAAATGGGGGGTGAAGGAGCTGTCCATATTCGGCTCTGCGCTCGGGGAAGAATTTCGTTCCGACAGCGATATCGATGTGCTGGTTGTATTCCGTGACAACGTCCGGTGGGATCTTTTTGACCACATGAAAGCGGAAGAAGAGCTGGAGCGGATATTTGGCCGCAAGGTGGACCTTGTCGAAAAAAAGACGCTAAGGAATCCATTCCGCAGGCATCATATCCTGAAAAATCACGAGGTGATCTATGCAACCTGAAGACCGTGATCCGGCCTATCTCTGGGACATGCTCGAGGCATGCCGGGCCGTCGTGGACTTCACGGAAAACATCACGCTGGAAGAATTCCTTATGGCGGGGAAGAACAGCGAAATACGTCGATTAGCGGTCGAGCGGAAGCTGGAAACCCTTGGCGAGGCGGCGCGCAGAATCAGCGACCGTTTCCGTGGAGAGCATCCAGAGGTGCCATGGAAAGAACTGATTGGCTTGCGAAACGTCATAAGCCACCAGTACGAAAAGGTCAACTACGCGGAAATTTACGGAATCCTGAAGGATCGAATACCCGACTTGATAGAAAAGCTCGAGTCTCTCCTGCCGCCCCCTCCCGGGATGGAGGAATAGGCCCGTGGCCCGGCAAAGGGGAAAATCCCGGGAGGCAGCCCGAAATACTTATGACTCGGCGCAGTACGTTAAATTAGAGCAACGCCTGGTACTGCTGGCATGGTTGAACGACTTGTTCGGTTACAAGCGCAACCGCGACCTGCTGGCGGACATGAAAGAAACGGCCGAGGGCTTCGACGCTTCCGGGCGCAGTTATATTTTCCATCGCTTCGAGGCGCGCGGAGACAAGGTGAAGATTCCGCTGGCCGACCTTGCCCGTTACGACGACAACATCCATGAACATTTGCGCGCCATGAACGCCTACAGGCCTGCGCCTGTCACGCTTCGGTACTTCCAGCACCTTGCGGTTCTCTACACCGAGATATTCCTGGACCGGTACTTTCATCGCCGCGGCGAATTGTTGCGGTCGTTGAACGCCTTTGTCGTAAAACGGAACGCCATGAACATGCCGGGCGATACGAGGGATTCGAAGTTCAGCGAACGCGACCTGGCAAAGCTGGCCTTCTGGATGGCCACGGGAAGCGGCAAGACGCTGATTATGCATATCAACTACCGGCAATTCCTGCATTACAATAACCGGCCGTTGGATAACATCCTGCTTATTACACCAAACGAAGGCATGAGCAAGCAGCACATGGATAAAATGTTGGAGTCGAACATTCCCTGCCGGCCTTTCGACTTGAACGAGAGCGGTTTGAGCTTTGGTGAGAACGACGTTGTTCATGTCATTGAGATCACGAAGCTGGTCGAGGAGAAGCGCGGCGGCGGTGTCAGCGTGCCGGTGGAAAGGTTCGAAGGCAACAACCTGATTTTCGTGGACGAGGGTCACAAGGGCTCGGGCGGAAAGGCATGGCGGGGCTTTCGTGACGCGTTGGGCGAGACGGGATTTACGTTCGAGTACAGCGCAACATTTGGTCAGGCGCTCACTGCTGCGCGGAATGATGAACTCACGGAAGAGTACGGAAAGGCTATCGTCTTCGATTACTCTTATCGTTATTTCTACGGGGATGGATACGGCAAGGACTTCCGTATCCTCAATCTGAGGGAAGAGACAACGGAGCAAAAAACGGAGATGCTTCTGCTCGGCAACCTGCTGTCCTTTTATGAGCAAAAACGTGTTTTCGAGGAACAGGCGGAAGCCCTGCGGCCCTACAACCTGGAAAGCCCGCTTTGGGTCTTTGTCGGCAGCACCGTGAACGCGGTTTACACCAAGGATGGGCAGAAGCGAAGCGACGTATTGACCGTTGTCCGTTTTCTGCACCACGTTTTAGAGAACAAGCGTGGGTGGGTAGTCAGGACGATAGAAAAACTCATCGAAGGGAAAAGCGGCCTTGTCACTCCGGATGGCCGCGACGTGTTCGTGGACAAGTTCGAGTATCTTCGTGAAAAAAACCTGTCCCCCGAGGAAGCGTATCGCGACATTCTCATGAATCTGTTTCGCGCCCGGGCGAGCGGCGGTTTGCACATGTGCGAAATCAGGGACAAGTCCGGTGAAATCGGACTTAAAGCAAGCGGCGCTGAACATTACTTTGGCCTTATCTACATAGGCGATACGAGTGCGTTTAAGAAACTCGTGGAAGAAGATGAATCGGGCATAACACTCGAGGAAGATGTTGTTACAAAATCCCTGTTCGATGGCATCAATGAACCGGACACGAGTATAGACATTTTGATAGGCGCAAAGAAATTCATGGAGGGTTGGGATTCCTGGCGAGTTTCGAACATGGGTTTGCTCAACATCGGCCGCAAGGAGGGATCTCAGATCATCCAGCTCTTTGGACGCGGTGTGCGTCTTCAGGGAAAGGAAACGAGTCTAAAAAGGAGTTCGGGGTTTGAGGGAGAACACCCGAAGCACATAGGCTTGCTCGAAACATTGAACATCTTTGCGGTGCGCGCCAATTACATGTCCCAGTTCAGGGAGTACCTGGAGAAAGAAGGTGTTGAGACTGAGGGATACGTGGACTTGCCTCTTTTCATTCAACCTAATACGCAGTTTTTAAACAAGGGACTTGTCGTGCCTCGCGTGCCGGAGGATCGCAATTTCGGTGAAGAGAAGCGCATCCTTCTGAAGCCTGATGGAGCGGTGCGAGTGCATGTTGATATGACGATGAAGGTCCAGGCGCTCGCGGGAGGTCTCGAAGGCGTCAATGTTGTCGATTTACGGACGGGGCGCGAGATGCCCATACCTGCCGATAGTTTTGATCTTGTGGACTGGGAAAAAGCCTACCTCGACCTGCTTGAGTACAAAGAACGCAAAGGTATGAAGAACCTGATTATCCTGCCGGACACGCCCAGGAGGATACTTGGGACGACTGAGCCAAGGAGACTGTACAGTCTTGTCGCGGATGAATCGGTGGTCAGGCCGGAGTCTTTCGCGGGAAGAGATCTGTTGCAAGAGGCGGTAAAGAATATCCTGCAAAAATACGTTGACAGTTTTTATCGGATGCAGCACGAGAAGTGGGACGCGAATCAAATGGTGTATATTCCGCTCGACGAGAATGATCCAAACTTATGTTTCAATAAAAGCGCTGTCAAAGAGAGAAAATCAGGTCGGTACATTGTTAGTATAAAGCGTTCGGAAAGAGCTCTTGTATCTGATCTCGAAAAACTCATTGAAAATCTTGAGCAACTGTACGAAAAAGAGACGAGGGAATTGCCCCGGATACATTTCGACCGTCATTTGTATCAACCGTTGCTTGTCGAAGAAGACGAAAGTTTGAGGATGTCTCCTAAGGGATTGAACAAGAGTGAAAAGCAGTTCGTCCAGGATTTGAAGGACTACTATCTGAATGAGAAGGAAAAATTGCTCGCCGGAGCAGAGATTTTTCTCCTGAGGAACCTCGGTCGTGGTACGGGAATCGGTTTTTTTGAAGAGAGGGGGTTCTATCCTGATTTCATCCTGTGGATCAAAATTCGAACAGGACAACGTATCGTTTTTGTGGAACCTCATGGAATGCTGCACGCGGAAGCGTATACCCACGATACAAAGGCGCGCCTCCATGAAGAGTTGCCTGTATTGGCGGCGGATATCGGTGAGAGAAGCAATAAGCATGATATAGCACTTGATTCATACATAATTTCAGCAACATCATACGAAGACCTCCGCAAGAGATATGACGACGGATCATGGGACAAAGATAAGTTCGCTGATGCCCATATTCTGTTTCCGGAACGCAGTAATGAGTACGATTATTTGGAAAGGATATTCACGGAACAATTTGCAAAAACACGTGCATGAAAGCTATTTAAAATCTGTTCTGGATCGTAAAGGCTTCTATCCTAAATGAAGGCTGTTTCATAAGGGAACTTCTAAAAACCAGTCATTGCGAGGGCGAAGTCCGAAGCAATCTGCGAATTTGGACGAGATTGCGTCATCCGCCGCAGGCGGATTCGCAATGACTATGTGTGTACGGTGTTTATAGAAGTGCCCATAACAAATCCAATCAAATATCGATTTTCGCTAATCAAATGAAAACCAAAAAAATCGGTCTCTGGGAAGCCGTGGCAATGGCGGTGGGCACGATGATCGGGGCCAGTATCTTTTCCATCTTCGGCGTGGGGGCGGAGATCGCGGGCCGGGACCTTCCCCTCGCGTTTATTCTTTCCGGCGTGTTTGCGTTGCTCGTGGCGTATTCGTACGCGAAACTGGGATCCAAGATCATCTCGAACGCCGGCCCCATCGCGTTCATCCTGAAAGGTATCGGCGACAACCTGTTCACGGGCGCCTTGGCCATCCTTCTCTGGTTGAGTTACGTCGTGTCCATTTCCCTCTTTGCGAAAGGGTTCGCGGGGTACTTCCTGCCGCTCGTTCACCTCAACACAACTCCGCTGGCCCTGGGCATCACTGAAGTCATCCTGGTGGCCCTGTTCACGGCCATCAATTTCTTCGGCAGCAAGGCTGTCGGGAAAGCGGAGTTCTACATCGTGCTCGTGAAACTCTCCATCCTGGGAGTATTCATCCTGCTGGGCTTTCTTACCATCAACCCCGCGTTCATCGCCCCGTCCTTCGACAAGCAGGGATTGCACGGCATCCTTTACGCGGGGGTGGTGTTCTTTCTCTCCTACATGGGCTTCGGACTGGTGACCAGCGCCTCGGAAAACATGGAGGACCCGAAACGCAACGTCCCGCGGGCGATTTTCATCAGCATCGGCATTGTCATGTTCGTGTACGTCTCCGTCTCCCTTGTCGCGGTGGGAAACCTCTCGCTCGCCCAGCTCATCAAGGCGCAGGACAACGCGCTGGCCGTGGCGGCCCGTCCGATCCTCGGCAGTTTCGGCTTCGTTCTTATTTCCGTGGGGGCCCTGTTTTCCATCTCGTCGGCCTTGAACGCCACGCTCTACGGCGGTGCGAACATCGCGTACTCGCTGGCCAAGGACGGGGAGCTCCCGGAAGCCTTCGAGCGGAAAATATGGTTCAAGTCCACCGAGGGCCTCTACTTCACCGCCGCGCTCGGACTGCTGTTCGCGCTCCTGTTCGACATGGGCGAAATCGCCACCATCACGAGCGCTATTTTTACCATCATTTATATCTATGTCCTGATCTCGCACTACCGGCTTGTCGAGGAGTGTGGCGGCAACCGGGGATTCATTCTTTTCAACACGGTCGTTCTCATAGTCGTCTTCCTGGCTCTCGTCTCGTACCAGTGGCAGACCCAGCGGGCGGCGTTTTACGGCACGTTCATCACACTGGCGGGCGCCGTACTGATCGAGGCCCTCTATCGCTATCTGACCAAACGCTTGTTTATC
>JALUUP010000515.1 GCA_027021285.1 Bacteroidota bacterium
AAACCATCGACGTGCTCAGGGCATTCTTCCCAAACGGACACACGAACATTGCCAGTCTGATCAACAACATCGGCGTCAACCAATACCGCCTGGGAAATTACACGAAGGCGGAATCGCTGTACACGAAGGCGCTGGAAATGCACCGTGAGATTTTGGGCAACAACAGCGAAGAAGTCGCAAACGATCTCCAGAATCTCGCAGTCGTGTCGGAATCGCTGGGAGACTATGAACAGAGCGAGCGCCATTACAAGGAAGCCATTGCCATTTACCATGGTCTGTCCGAACCCGATACGCTCGCTTTGGCGCGTGTGCTGGGAAACCTGGCGACGTTCTACGCCAATAACAGCCGTTTCGTGAAAGCGGCAACGGCGTACCGCGAAGCAGAACACATGTACCGTTTACTTCCGAATCCCGAGTCACAGTATTACAGCAGCCTTCTTTTCAACATCGCTGTGTTCCACGAAAAACAAGGACGGGACAGCCTGGCTGAATACTATTACTCGTCCGCTCTCGCTGTCGGACGGCGCGTATATCCTCGAACCCACCCCGCCCTGGTGAGCCTGGTTCACTCGCTTGCCTATTTCTACGCGACGCGGGAACGCTACCTGGACGCCGAGCCCCTGTACCGGGAAGCGCTCAACCTGTACCGCGAGATCTATCCGCAAGACCATCCGGAATTAGCGCGGATTCTCAACAACGCAGCCTCGTTTTATCGAAATGCCGGACGGTTCGACGCGGCCGAGCCTTTGTTCATCGAGGCGTTGAACATGTACAAGCGTATCCTCCCGCCAGATCATCCGACACTATCCATTGCGCTGAATAACATGGCCGAGTTTTACCATGCCCGCGGTCTCGACGCCGAGGCGGAACCGCTTTTCAAGGAAGCAATCGCCATCCTGCGGCGGAATCCGAAAAAGCGCAATCGCGACCTTGCACGCAACCTCAACAACCTCGCGGTGTATTACGTGGATCGGGGTCGGTATGAAGACGCAAAGCCGCTGTACGAAGAATCTCTCGGGCTTCTCCGGGAAGTACACGCCTCCGATCACGCGGAGATCGCAACCATGATAAACAATCTTGGCGGAGTGGACGATCGTACCGGGCAGTATGCCAGTGCGGAATCCCTGTGGACGGCCAGCCTCGAAATGCTTCGGCGCATCCGGTTCACGCACAGCTCCATCTACGCCCAGGTTCTGAACAATCTCGGGTCGCTGTACTTTCGACGCGGAAAACTGAACCAGGCGGGGAAATATCTGACCGAATCACTCGAGGTGTACTCTCTGCTTCACTCGGGAGATCATCCCAAGACCGCGATCATATTGAACAACCTGGCCAAGTTGAACGACAAACTGGGCAAGGCCGCGACCGCTGATTCCCTCTACCGGCTCGCGCTTGAAATGCGGCGTCGCCTGTTTACTACCGGTCATCGCTCCATCATGAATTCCGACAGGTTTTACGGATCGTTCCTCGCGCGACAAAACCGGTTCAACGAAGCTCTGGCGTTGTACCAGGAACTGCTCGAAGGCGTCGAAACCGGCATGAGGCAATCCTTCAGTTTCGACAACGAACAGCACCAGTTGGCTTATGTCAGTAACATCATCAAACCAAACCTCGACCACATCGGAGAGTTTTGCCTCCGCTTCCTCGATCGCCAGCCTACGACAGCGGTGCTTTTCCTTGACGCGTTGCTCCGGTTCAAGGGCGCAATTATCAAGGAAAGCACGCGCCGCAGCGCCGAGAAATCGAAGAACGCGCACGCCGTCAAGCTCAACGAGCAACTGACCAATTTACGCGGACAGGAGGCCATTTTGGCCAGTCGCCCCGCCACCGAGAACCTGCGAAAAATACGGCGGCGCATTCTTATACAAGCGGATTCCATCGAAACCGCCCTGCGATTCCTGGACCGCGAGTACGACAAGCTCCGGCGCAGGCAGAACGCGGACTGGCGGCAGGTCCAGCGCCAACTTCGCCCCAGTGAAGCGTTGGTTGAATTCGCCGTGATTTCGGTGTTCAAGAACTTCACGGAAGAACTCGACAGCACTCTTTTCGCGGCGGTCGTACTTCGGCGCACAGGGAAACCAACGCTTGTCAAATTGTGTCGCGAAAACGCCATCAGCCCGTACTTCGCGGCGGATGTAACATCGAATCGGGCATACAGCTACATCACGGAACCCGCACGATCTCACGAACTCTACGCGAAAATCTGGAAACCCCTGGAACCGTTCCTCGACAACACGACCACCGTGTTGCTGTCGCCGGACGGCCTTCTCCACCAACTTGCCTTCGGCGCGCTTGTGACGAGCATCGCAAATTCCGGACCGGTATTCCTGGACGACAGGATAACGATCCAGTACATTGCCGGGGGACGCAGTCTCCTGAACCGCGACTTCCGTTTCCGCCCTACTCCCTACCGGCGGCCACGCAACGTCGTGTTGATCGGCAATCCCGATTTCTCACTTGGAATGAAGAAAAAGACTTCCGGCTGGAAGCCGCTGCCGGGAACCGCCGAAGAGGTGGAAGGAATCGCCGCGTTATGTTCGGAACACGGTGTAACAGTCGATGTTGTTACGGGAAACAACGCCAGCGAGGAGTTGGTCAAATCACTCAGCGGTAACGCGCCCCGGGTGTTGCACCTGGCCACGCACGGGTTTTTCTTCCCGGCACCCCTTCCGTCCGCCGGGCTGAAGGAAATGTCGAGCATGCGCCGCCGCGGTGGAAGCAAGTTGCGAACCGAGAAGAATTCCCTGCTGCGTTCCGGGCTGGTATTCGCGGGCGTCAACAGTGCATGGACCGGCAGAACTCCGCAGAAGGGAAAAGACGACGGCATCCTGTCCGCCCTCGAGGTCAGCCGCATCGACCTTACCGGTACGGAACTCGTTGTTCTTTCCGCCTGCGAAACGGGGCTGGGAGATATTCACAACGGCGAAGGTATCTTCGGGTTGCAGCGGGCGTTCCAGGTCGCGGGCGCGCAGACGATCCTCATGAGCTTGTGGAAGGTGGCGGACAAACCTACGGCGGAGTTGATGAACTTGTTCTATTCGTCGTGGCTGACGGGTAAATCCAGAACGGAAGCCTTTCGAAACGCGCGCGCCAGGATCCGCGCAAAATATCCCTCGCCCTACATCTGGGCGGCATTTGTCATGATCGGGGAATGATGTCGATTCCAGCATGAAGCGACACTTCAACATAACGAAAGCCCGGTCCTTTTTTCTCTTTGTCTCCCTGTTCGCAGCGTGGATGACGACACCCATTCCCGGTCAACAAGACACCACTTCCTCCGGCGCCATCATCTTCACCGGCAGGTATTCGTCCGTCAGGGATTCTCTTCGATTCGTTCGCCTCTATGAAACCGGCACGGCACTCTACGGCCGCGAGCTCGATTCCGCGCTCGTCTTCATCGATTCCGCGTACGGCGTGGTGCGGCGTTCCATCACGGGCGGGGTCCATCCCGATCTCGCCCAGGCGTGCATGGTGAAGGCGTACATCCTCGACGATCTCGGGCGGCTCCGGGAAGCGGAAGCCTCGTACGTCCGGGCGCTGGCCCTTTTCCGTCGATTATTCTCGAAAACAACACCCGTGCTCGTCCAGTTGATCCGCAACGTGGGTGATTTCTACTGCCGCGTTGGAAAGCCCGAACAGGGTGTGGCGCTGTTATCGGAAGCGGTGGAAATAAGCCGTGCGGTCTTTCCCGGCGGCGCGGAACTCGCCCTGTCCCTGGGCAAGGCCGCGTGGTGCCTCGACGCGGCAGGTCAACCCGACCGGGCGGAACCGTACTTCCTCGAGTCGCTGTCGCTCCAACGCCGCCTGCACGCCGGAGATGATCCCGGTATCGTCCAAACCTTGTTCGACCTCGGCGAGTTCTACAAGCGCCGGGGCCGGTACTCCGACGCTGAACCGCTCCTGCTCGAAGCTCTTTCCATGGCCCGCCGTCTCCACGCCGGCGACGACGAAAACACGCTGGCCGTTATCTCCGCGACCGCCGAGTTGTTCGACCTGCGCGGCGAATACGCCGAAGCCGAGCCCCTCTACCGTGAAGCGCTGGACATGAGCCGCCGCCTTTACCCGCGCGATCACCCTGCCCTTGCTTCCACACTCGCCAACATGGCCGTTTTCATCTACCAGAGGGGACGATACGGCGAAGCCAGGCCCCTCTTCCTGGAAAATCTCGAAATCCTGCAGCGCCTCTACCGCAGCGATCACCCCGACATTGCAAGGGCGCTGGTCATGCTTGGAACCATTTATGAAAAACTCGACGAGCCGGAAAAAGCGGAACGACACTACCTACGGGCGCTGAATATAACGCGGCGCCTCTACCCCGGCGATTCCTTCAATACCGTCCTGGCACTGAACAACCTTGCGACATTCTACACGAACCAGGGCCGTTTCACCGAATCCGAACCCCTGTTGCGGGAGGCGCTGGATATGAGCATCCGGCTGTTCGGCGGAAAACACGGAACCGTCGGGATCGTCATGGGCAACCTCGCGGCATTGTACGAGAAAATGAACGACCTCGCCGAGGCGGACCGGTTGTACGCCGAAGCACTCGCCATCTTGCACGCGGTTTTCGAAACAGGACACATTCAGCTTCTTCACGCCGACAGGAAATACGCGGATTACCTGGCCTTCCGTGGAAAAATCCGCGAAGCATCGCGGTACTTCGACTTCGTGATGAAAGGCACCGTCGCCGCGCTCCACCAGTCCTTCAGCTTCGAAAGCGAGGAACAGCAACTGACTTTTATCAGCGCCGTCCTGAAACCCAACCTGGATGCGTTTGCCCGGTTTTGCCTGAACCATGCCGCTGCGATCCCTTCCCTGGCGGAACGCTTTCTCGACGCATTGCTCAGCCTGAAGGGCGCCGTGGCCCACGAGAGCGCCAGGCGGAGGCTTGAGGGTTCGAAAAACCTCCACGCGCTTGCGATCAATCGCGAGATAACGTCATTGCGGGAGCGCGACGCCTTGCTCTCCAGCCGCATGCAGGATTCCACCATGAAGGCGCGGCGCCGCGCCCTCCGGTTCAAAGCGGACTCCCTGGATGCCGTTCTGCGCCGGCTGGACCGGGAATACGACAAGCTCCGTCGGAGGCAAAACACGGGGTGGAGAGACGTGCAACGCCAACTGACGTTCGACGAAGCTCTGATCGAGTTCGCGGCGATCCCGGCGGGAACGGACTCGCTCATGTACTGCGCCGTCGTCCTGAAGAGAACCGGGCCCCCGGCATTCATCGCGCTGTGCTCCGAGCGCGAAATCCTGCCGTTTCTTCCGGAGGATATATCTCCCGAACAGTCATCGTACATCACCGACGCGGCTCCGGCCCGAGACCTGTATCAGCGGTTGTTCGAACCTCTCGAGCCGCATCTCGAGCATGTTCGCCGACTGTTCCTTGTTCCAGACGGCATTCTCCAT
>JALUUP010000516.1 GCA_027021285.1 Bacteroidota bacterium
AAGCGCTTCCATCGCTGCGGCGGCGGCACAGACAAAGCATCCGGTTACGCAGGCCCTGGTTTCCATGACCCAGACGTTCATCGATACCATCGTCGTGTGCAGTTTGACCGGTTTCGTGATTATCGCCTCCGGTGTGTGGGACAGCGGTCTGACGGGGGCGCAGTTGACCACGCAGGCGTTCAGCCACGGCTTGCCCGGAAACAGCGGCGGTATCGTCGTCGCGCTTGGCCTTGTCTTTTTCGCCTATTCCACGATCCTGGGCTGGAGCTACTATGGAGAAAAATCACTCGAGTACCTCTTCGGAACGAAGCTTGTTATACCCTACCGGGTGGCTTTCTGTGTGTTCGTCTTTTTCGGCGCGGTGTTCAAGCTCGAGCTGGTGTGGGCTGTTTCCGACGTTATGAACGGTCTGATGGCATTCCCGAATCTCGTTGGCTTGCTGGGTCTGGCAGGCGTCGTGGCTGCGGAGACCCGGTCGTATTTTGCCGCGAGAAAGTAGCCGCGTGTCTTGTCTTTCCTTCACATGATATCTCATGCTGCGCAAACTCCCTCACGATGAAATACCACGATTAACCATCGAAGAAGTCCGGAACAGCGAACGTCACCCGGTGTACGTCGTGCTTGACAACGTGCGCAGCGCCTATAACGTCGGCTCGATATTCCGGACCTGCGACGGCGCGGGAGTCGCGGGGTTGTATCTCTGCGGGTACACGCCGCATCCACCCCATAAAGAGATCGCCAAGACCGCCCTGACCGCCGTGGAGAGCGTGCCCTGGGAATTCCATCCCTCTATCGAACAGCTTTTGCACGACCTCAAGACGCGGGGTGTTACGATTGCGCCGGTGGAGATTGCCCGTCCCAGCAAATCTTACACGGAACTGGGCGGTTGTGATTATCCCGTTGCGCTGGTTTTCGGGAACGAAATCGTTGGTGTATCGCAGGAGGTGCTGGCGTTGGCGGATTTTGCCCTGGAAATTCCCATGTTCGGAATCAAGCAATCGCTCAACGTGGCTGTGGCGGCGGGGATCTCGATGTTCGAAGCGGTTCGTATTTTCAGGGAATACCGGGGCGATCCCGGAGATGGATGATCCATTCCCATGCAGCCGGAACTGCTTCCCAGCGAAGCGCAGCGGTTCATCATTGTTGGTCGCCGGTGTTTTTCATAGGTTCATCATGATGCCGGTTCGATTGCACATCCAGGTCGTTCTTCCAGCCGCATGTATCGGCGTGTTGTTATGTGCAGCGCATGGTTTCGCCCAGGACCGGGATACTTCCGCAACGACGGTGTTCGACACATTGCGCACGGCAGATACGCTTGCCGTCTATCCTCGCAAGAATTCCGTGGATACACTCGTTACATACAAGGCCCGCGATTCCATCGTGTACAGGTTGAATGAAAAAATCATGGAAATGTACGGCGAAAGCGAGATAACATATGGAAGTTTCAATATCAAGGCGGAGCGGATTACCATCGACTGGGAATCTTCCGTTCTTTACGCCACCGGTGTTCCCGACACATCCCTGACCGATACGACGGCTCTTGTCGGAACGCCCGTCTTCAAGGACGCAGGCTCCGAATACGCCGGGGAGGAAATGACGTACAACTTCAAATCGCGGCAGGGCACGATCACGAATGCGAGAACGAAGATCGAGGAAGGCTTCTACCTGGGGGAGCGTATCAAGCGCATGAACGAAGATATTTTCTACATTCGCAACGGGCGCTACACGACCTGCGACAAGCCGGAGCACCAGCACTACTACTTCCTCAGCCCGAAAATGGAATTCATTCCCAGGGAACTCATCGTTGCCGAGCCGGTCATCTTCTATATCGAGGATGTGCCGTTGTTCGCCCTGCCTTTCGCCCTCTTTCAGAGCCAGGGTGGACGGTCGTCGGGAATTGTGATACCGACCTTTGGCGAAGGTTTCGAACGCGGGAAGTATCTCAAGGGGTTCGGGTATTACTGGGCCGTCAACGATTACATGGATATCCGTCTTACCGGCGACTATTACTTCAAAGGCGGTTATCAACTGAACACTCTTTTCCGCTATAACCTGCGGTACAATTTTTCGGGATCGATCAACGCGTCGTACGGGCGCCAGCAATTTCGCGTGGGGGATTACCGCCAGCCGGACGACGAGCCCAAGACAGACTTTTTCGTTTCGCTTCAGCACGCACAGGAAATCGATCCCACCTCGCGGCTCGTGGTGGATTTTCGCTTTACGAGCGATTCCTACTACAATAATTTCAGCACGAACCTCAACGAATTGATCCAACAAAATGCCGTATCCAACGCGACCTACACGAAGACGTGGGAAGGCACGGGTCGCAGTATCACGGTTAACGTTTCGCGGGATCAAAATCTCCGCACGGGAGAGGTGGCGGATGTTTTGCCGAATCTTAACTTCAATCAGTCCCAGATCTATCCTTTCCGCGCCCGCGGCTCCTTCGGCGAGAAGTGGTACGAACAGATCGGTGTCAATTATTCCGCTTCGCTGCTGAACCGACGCAATGAAACCCTCGTCTCGACCGATACGGTAGATGCGTTCAACACTGTTGAGCGGAGAGGCATTCAGCATAATATCAGCATCAACGCCAGCCCCAAGATCGGGTATTTTTCCATTTCTCCCAGTATTCGCATCACGGAGAAGTGGTATGATCACGCGGTGAAGCGCGTTTTTTCACCGGATGATTCCAGCGTCACCGAAGCGGACGTCAAACGATTTGCCGCCCTCCACACCTTCTCGACGAGCCTGGGGATGTCAACCAAGCTGTACGGTTTGTTCACGCCGGGCATATGGGGGATAAAGGGCATACGACACCAACTCGTGCCCAATATCAGTTACACGTTCCAACCCGATTTTTCCGATCCATCATGGGGGTATTACAAGTCGTACACGGATGAACGGGGAAGCGAAGTCTGGTACGATCCGTATTCGGGCGAGGTGTTCGGCGGCGTCCCGCGGGGCGAGCAACAGGCGTTGAATCTCGGCCTCAGCAACATCTTTGAGTTGAAACTCGGTCCGGCGGAAGGAGACACCACGGCCACCGATCGGAAATACCAGATCCTCAACATGTCCGCTTCCATGGGATACAACTTCGCGGCGGACAGTATGCGCCTCTCGGATCTCCGTATCAGTTACCGAACCAGCGTCGAGCGGTTGCTGGATATCAACGGCGGCGCATCGTTTTCTCCGTATGTGTTTGAAACCGGTGGCGAAGCGCCGGGACTCCGCAGCGCTTACTTGTGGGACGCGGGCAGGGGGTTGTTGCGCATGACCTCGTTCAACATTTCATTGTCCACTTCGCTCAGCAGCGATCAGTTCCAGGGGGAATCCGCGCCTACCCAGGATACGACCGCTTTATCTTCCTCGGAGAATTCTGCAGTGGAGTACGGTATCAGTGCACCCTGGAGCGTGGCGCTGGGCTGGGACTACAGCATGAACCAGTCGGATCCCACGCGCAAATACAAGAGTACTTCCGTCCGCGCCTCGTTTAATCTTCGCCTTGCGGAGGTATGGAACATCTCCGCCTCCGGTTATTACGACCTGGTTCGCAAGGAATTCGGAGCGCCGCAGATCAATATTTCACGCGATCTCCATTGCTGGGAGATGAACTTCACCTGGGTTCCTCTCGGGCCTTACCGGTACTTTGCCTTCGTCATCCGCATCAAGGCGCCGCAACTGCGTGATATCAAGCTCGAGAAGAGGGGGAGTGCGCGCGGTGTCTTCTGATCGGAATCGTGTGTGCAGGATTGTTCCGAATCGTTTTCGTTTCATACTTTGCTTCCTGACACTGGAGTATTATGGATAGTAAAAAACTACCGTTTTTCAACCGCCTTGCTGCATCTATCCAGTCTCACCTGATGAATCTTCGCATGGCGGAGCATACCTTCATGGTGTTGTTGGCCATCGGCATCGGGTTGCTGGGAGGATTTGGAGCAGTAGGGTTCAAAACCCTCATCAAGCTGTTCGAAGGAGCCTTCTGGGGGAACATGCATCTCACCATTGATTACATCGTGGCCATGCCGTGGTGGAAGAAGATCCTTATCCCCGCAGCGGGAGGACTTATCGTTGGACCCGTCGTGTATTTCCTCGCCCGGGAAGCCAAAGGGCACGGGGTGCCTGAGGTCATGGAAGCGGTGGCCGTACGAGGTGGAAAAATTCGTCCCCGGGTCGTTCTGGTGAAAGCGATTGCGAGCGCGTTGACAATTGGCACGGGGGGCTCGGTGGGCCGTGAGGGACCGATCGTGCAAATCGGCTCGGCCCTGGGTTCAACGCTTGGCCAGTTTTTGAACGTATCGCCTCGGAAGCTCCGGACACTGGTTGGATGCGGCGCGGCGGCGGGGATCGCGGCAACGTTCAACGCGCCGATCGCGGGGGCCTTGTTCGCGGTGGAGATCGTCCTCATGGATTTCGGGGTCTCGCAGTTCAGCCCGATCGTTATCTCGTCGGTTGTGGCTACGGTGGTATCGCGCATGTTCATCGGTGATTTCCCGTCGTACGAAGTCCCGCAGTACACGATGGCCAGTCCCTACGAGCTGATCCCGTACGCGGTGCTCGGTGTGCTGGCCGCTTTCGTTGCTATCGCCTTCATCAAGCTCCTATACGCTACGGAGAGTTTTTTCGAAAACCTTGCCGTACCCGAGTATACGCAGACATTGATCGGCGGGGTGATCATCGGGATCATCGGGCTGGTGTTTCCACAGATTTTCGGTGTAGGGCACGAGACCATCAACTGGGCTCTGCACGGGAGCATGGAATGGAAACTCCTGTTCATCCTGATTGCGATCAAGCTTGTAGCCACGTCGATTACGCTTGGATCGGGAGGGTCCGGCGGTATCCTGGCTCCGTCGCTGTTCCTGGGCGCCATGGCGGGAGGATTCATCGGCAACATCGTGCACTTGCTTTTTCCCGAATGGACGGCGGGAGCGGGTCCCTTCGCCCTGGTCGGTATGGGCGCGGTGGTGGCTGGAGCGACTCTTGGGCCGATATCAGGCATCATCCTGATTTTCGAACTGACCAATGACTACAAGATCATCCCTCCGCTCATGGTATCATGCGTTATCGCCGTGCTCGTCGTATCGCGTATCCAAAAGGAGTCCATCTATACCCTCAAACTCGTACGGCGGGGAATCGCCATTTTCCAGGGTAAGGAACTGAACGTTTTGAAGGGCGCCAAGGTCCAGGAGGTGCTGAAGACCGACATTCACACGGTGAGAATGAACGCCCAACTATCGGAAATCCTGGACCTGGTAGCGGAGACGGGAAGCAACCAGTTCTTCGTCGTGGACAAGGACATGAGGCTACAGGGATACATCGCGTTGTCGGACGTACGGAAAATTCTGAAGGATGGAGAAGTGCTCTCGGCGGTCGTTATCGCGCAG
>JALUUP010000517.1 GCA_027021285.1 Bacteroidota bacterium
GAAGGAAGCGGGCTACGACGTTCCGCTCGACGAAAGCCAACCCGAGGAGGAAGACTGGCGGCGCGCAGCCTATTTCGACCTGCGGCGGCGCTTCCTCGTCAGCCTGGCCCTGAACGTTCCCGTGCTCCTCGCGGGCGTCCTGGTCATGACGGGCGCCGTCTCCCTGCCGGAGGACGCGGTCAACTACGGGCTGTTCCTGCTCACCACTCCCATCCTTTTCTGGAGCGGGCGGTCATTCTTCACCATCGCCTGGAAGAACCTCAAGCACGGCACCTCGGACATGAACACGCTGGTCGCCGTGGGCACGGGCTCCGCGTACCTCTACAGCACGGTGGCGACGTTCTTTCCCTCGTTCCTCGCCGTTTCAGGCGGCGATTCCGGCCACGTGTACTTCGACACCGCCGCCACCATCATCACGCTCATCCTCCTGGGGAAAGTCCTGGAGGCGCGGGCAAAGTACCGCACCTCCGACGCCATCCGGAAACTGCTGGCCCTCCAGGTCAAGGTCGCCCACGTGATCCGGGACGGCAACGAAATCGACGTGCCCATCGAGGAAGTCCGGCCGGGAGACGTCCTGGTCGTGCGCCCCGGCGAACAAATTCCCACGGACGGCGAGGTGATCAAGGGCTCCTCGGCGGTGGACGAATCGCTGGTGACGGGCGAATCCCTTCCCGTGGAAAAGACCCCCGGCGACGAGGTGGTCGGCGCCACCATCAACCAGGACGGAGCGCTGACCGTCAAGGCGACGCGCGTGGGCGGCGAAACCGTCCTGGCCCACATCATCCGCCTCGTCAAGGAAGCACAGGGCTCGAAAGCGCCCATCCAACGCCTCGCGGACAAGATAGCCGCCGTGTTCGTACCGGTGGTCATCATCATCGCCGTCATCACGTTTGTTCTCTGGATGCTCGTCCCGCAGGATCCCGAATTCGTCACCGCCCTCATTCATTTCGTGGCCGTCCTCATCATCGCCTGTCCCTGCGCCCTGGGGCTCGCCACCCCCACGGCGGTCATGGTCGGTACCGGGCGGGGAGCGGTCGAGGGCGTCCTCATCAAGAACGCGGAAAGCCTGGAGCTGGCGCATAAAGTGGACACGGTGGTGCTGGACAAGACCGGCACCATCACCACGGGCAGCCCGGTCGTAACCCGCGTGAAAACGTTCAACGGGATCAGCGAGCAAGCGCTGGCGGATTTCCTGGCGGCTGCGGAGGCCCACTCCGAGCATCCACTGGCAAAGGCCATACGTAGCTGGGCGCGGGAAGCCGGCGCCGAGGCGGTTCAGCCGGATTCCTTCAAGCCGTCCGTCGGGGCGGGTGTGGAAGCCGTCGTCAAGGGCGACGTCGTCCTGGTCGGAAAGCGGGAGTTCCTGGAAGAGCGCACCGTCGACACGACGCCCGCCGACGGGCGCGCGGATGCGACGGCGCACCGGGGACAGACGCGTCTCTACGTCGCCGTCAACGGAAAACTGGCCGGAGAGCTGACGGTGGAAGACGCCATCCGCCCCGATTCCGCCGAGGCGGTGGCCGTGCTCGAACACCTGGGAATCGAGGTCCATCTCCTCACCGGCGACAACCCCGAGACGGCGGCGTTCATCGCGCGACAGGCGGGCATCCAACACGTGCGCGCCGGAGTCCGCCCCGATGAAAAGGCGGCGTACATCGCCTCGCTGCGGGAGGAGGGAAGAACGGTGGCCATGGTGGGGGACGGCATCAACGACGCGCCGGCCCTGGCACGGGCGGATCTCGGCATCGCCATGGGCGGCGGCACGGACGTCGCCATGGAAGCAGGCGACATCGCCCTCCTGCATCCCGGCGTGAGCGGCGTGGTGACCGCCATCCTCCTCTCCCGCTCCATGATGCGGATCATCCGGCAAAATCTCTTCTGGGCATTCATTTACAACGTGATAGGCATTCCCCTGGCGGCGCTGGGTTTCCTCAATCCCATTATCGCGGCGGCGGCAATGGCGCTCAGCTCGGTCAGCGTCATTTCGAACGCGCTGCGATTAAAGCGGATGAAGCTCAGGTAGAAGCAGGCCGAGGTGAGAGGTAACAGGTTATAGGGATTGGCGAAGGTGGAAGGGAAACGTTGGAACGTTGGAACGTTCAATCAAGAAGAAAAAAATTCCAAATCCCAAATTTCAATTTTCAAATCAACGCAATGGATTCCGGATCAAGTCCGGAATGACGGTTTCCGTTGATGAAACACTCAAGCCACGAGACGCATTCTCCTTGTCTCCCGGTCACCTTGTCTCCTTGTCTCAGATCCACATCCTCTGCGTTCTTTGCGTAAAAAACTTTGCGCTCTCCGCGGTTTGATTATCAACCGCGACTCGTTTGCTGCAGCCCTGGCGAAGACGGAAGGAAAACGTTCGAACGTTTTAACGTTCAAACGTTTTAACGTTCAACGTCTCATCAAGAAGAAAGAAATTCCAAATCTCAATTTTCAAATTCCAGATTCTCCTTGTCCCAAGTAACACGTCACCAAAAGGCAGAAGAGGTTCGGCGTCAGGAGACGCCTCCTACACGATATTCTCAGCGGATAAAGTCCGGAAAGCGATCCTAAATCCGAAAGTCCATCCACTCATCAACCCTTTCACCAAGATACGTATATACGCACATACGCACTTACCGAACCAGCAACATACGACGGACGGCAACTTCGTTTCCCGCGACGACGCGAATGAAATACACGCCGCCGGGAGCCTGGTTGCCGAGATCGTCACGTCCGTCCCATGTGATGCCGGAATCGTCCGTGTTCAACCGCAACTCCCGGATGCTCTGACCGAGGGCGTTGAAAATGCGCGCCGTCGCCCGCGATCCGGGCTTGAGGGACAACGGGATGAACGTGCTGCTCGAAAACGGGTTCGGATAATTCGGAGACAGTAATATCCGCGAAGGAACGCCGCTCGGCTCAGCGCCCGTGTCCAGAAGGATCACCCCGCCTTCGCGGTACACCGCGATCCCGCTCCAGCGCGTGCCGACCCACACATTGCCATACCCGTCGATCATCAGGGTCTCGATGTATTGATTGGGAAGGCCCGAGTTGTCGGTGTCGAAAACGGTAAAGTCTTGCCCGTTCCACAGCGCGAGGCCCCCCTCCTGGTCTTGATCCCCCATCGGCCGGGTGCCAACCCACACGCGGCCGTTATCCCCGGCGGCAAGCGATGTAATGTAATTGGACGGCAAGTTCGAGTTGGTTATCGAATAGTGCGTCCAGTTCTTCCGGTCGAACACGTACACACCGGTGAATTCCGTGCCGACCCACACGCGGTTCTGCGAATCGAGGACCAGGTCGGTAACGATACTGCTTTCCAGCGGGGAATTGACGCGGTTGTAGATGACCCACTCCGATCCGTCAAAAGCGACCAGACCCCACCAGGTTCCGAGCCATATCACACCCGCGGAATCTCGTTCGATGGCGGTGATGACGTTGCTGGGAAGGGGCGAATTTTCCCACGTGTACCACTGCCAGTTCCTGCCGTCGAAATACGCGAGACCCCCGTAGCTCGTGCACAGCCAGACCTTGCCGTCTCGAGTGAACAACGCGTCGTTGATGTTGTTGAACCGCCTTGGACTTTCAAGGATGATCTCCACCCAGCGCATACCGTTATAAACGAAGACCTTGCCTTGCGAGCTGATCCACGCACGGTTGAAAGGATCGACGGCAACGAACTGGTTATCCCCTTCGGAAAGAGGCGAGTTCGCAATGGTGAAGCTCTCCCAGTTCTTCCCGTCGAACACCCCCAGTCCATGCACCGTGGCGATCCACCGCCTGCCTTTTCGGTCCACGGCCATCGACCGTATCCAGTCCCCCGGCAACGCGGAAGGACTGTGAGGCACTTGGACCCACGTTGCGCCTTCGCGTTTCAAGAGCCCGGAACGCGATGAATAGTACCCGGATGTATATTTCGGTGTGACCGCAACCCACGGAACACCCTTCGGCGTCACCGCGAGATCCTGGATATACCCGAACCCCGGTGTTTCGATCGTACTCCAGCGCGAACCGTTGAACGTCAACAACCGTCCATCATTCAAAACAAGCAACTCGTCGTTCGTTGAATCGTACGCGAGCAGCTCGACGTACGGTGGAACGAGCGGAGAGTTGGTGGAATCGAACACCTGCCAATTGGCGCCGTCGAACCGCGCAAGGCCTCCGTAGTACGGCGGTCCTACCCAGCTTTGGTTCGACTCCATCCCGACCCACACGACGCCGGATGGATCTGCGACGATGTCGCTCACGTAATTCGTGGGCAGGGGCGCATTTGTACTATCGAAGTGCCTCCAATCCATACCGTCGAATACGGTCAGTCCGGATTCTCCACCTACCCAGATGCGATCCCGGGGATCGACAGCCAGAGCAGTCAATCGTCCTGAAGGCGGACCGTATCCGAACTCCTGCCATTTTACACCGTCATACGCCGCAATATCCCTGGAGCTAATCACCCACAGCGTGTTCTTCGAATCGACTGCCATTTCACCGAGACCGGCAAATGGTAATCCACCATCTTCAGTAGAAAGAAAAACCCACGAGGAGCCATCATATCGGAGGAGTCCACCCGGCTGCATATCCCAGCCATTGGATCTGGCGCGTATGGTAAACCAGGCTACACCACGACGATCCAAAAGGATATCACTCACTGGCCGAAACGGAATGCCGCTGTTGCTCTTGGTGAAGAATTCCACCTCTCCGTTCCGCGTGTCGATCCGGGCTATTCCTCCCAGCGTGCCGGCTGCCCAGATATAATCACCGTCCACGGCAATGTTAAACAAGCCGTGCGACGAATTGATATTGATCCAGTCCGGGTACTGGGCGGAAAGCGGCATCGATGAAGCCGCCGCAAGAAGTAGAATAATTCCGCACCGCAGAAGAGAAGAATGTGCGCGGGCGCTCGTGTAAAAAAAACAGAAACAAGGGATCATGGAAAGCTCCTCGATGTATTCGATCACACAGGCTTTTGACATCCGGTGGCGGCTTCGATCCCGCCGGAAAACACCCAGCAACGCGCGATGCACACAGCATGCGCTTTTCCGGAACGTGATGGACGAGCAAATGAGAGCGGTCGAAAAAATACTCGATAACGTTACGTAATACGCGTGACTTTTTCAACCGCCCGTGCAGAACTCTTCGCGTTCTTTGCGAAAAAATCTTTGCGCTCTCCGCGGTTCGATTATCGATCACGACTTGTCCGCCGCAGCCCTGGCGAAGACGGAAGGAAAACGTTCGAACGTTTTAACGTTCAACGTCTCATCAAGAAGAAGGAAATTCCAAATCCTAAATTTCAATTTTCAAATCAACGCAAATGGATTCCGGATCAAGTCCGGAATGACGGTTTCCGTTGATGGAACACTCGAACCACGAAACGCCTTCTCCTTGTCTC
>JALUUP010000518.1 GCA_027021285.1 Bacteroidota bacterium
TGACAATGTGCAGGCTGCGAAGATACGCTTCTCCCGTGCTGTCGATGATGGCGTTGTTGTCCAGACCGGTTCCAATAACAATTTGCCTTGCGCGTACACCATCCCGGGTGATTGTCGTGCTTTGTGAAGTCGGATTATCTCCCCCGACGCTGATACCGTCCCGGTAATGTTCCCAACCGTAATGGTCAGAGGTTCGCCTGACGATCAGCGTATCCACGATCAATTTTCGAACAGTGTCCTTTATCGAACCGGGGTCACCTTTCGGTCCTTGACAGTCTTTCGCATCCCATTTTCCGTCGCCATTCTTATCCTCCCCTGGATCCTTTTTCCCGTTTCCGTTCAAGTCCCAGCAATTGATACCATTAGCTCCAGGAGCTCCCTTTGCTCCTCGTGGTCCTGCCGGTCCTGCTGGTCCTTTCGGTCCGGGAGGCCCTTGACAGTCATTTGCATCCCATTTTCCGTCGCCATTTTTATCTTCACCGGGATCCTTTTTACCGTTTCCGTTCAAGTCCCAGCAATTGATGCCGTCAGCTCCAGCAGGCCCCGGCGGTAGAGGCTGTTTCAAGGAATCTGCGTACAGCGCCACCATGGCAATCGGGCTGGGGTAGATCGGTATGGGGGGGCGTAAGGTTTCGCCGTCAACTGTCAGGCGCAGCGCAACCCGTTTCTGGAAAATCAACGGATTGAGCGGATTGCGAACAGTATCGACGCTGCCAATCGCATGTTCGAAAATACCGTTGTTGACCGTTAACTGGTCAACTGTTTCCGAAAAGAGCACTTGAAACGGGCTCGTGTCGAGATCGATAAGCTCGAACATCACCTTGAAGGTTCCGTTGTAGCGGTCTCCATTCGGTTTCGTCAGGCATCCCTGGTAATGAAACTGGCGAAATACAGGTGGTGATGGTATCTCGCCCGAGACATTGGGTAGTTGGTTCTGTCCAAACAGAAGCGCTGGAAAAACCAACATCGCGATGAGCACGACACGTTGTAAGGAAAGTCGTTTCATGTATCCTCCTTTTCAGAGAAATTCGACATGATGAGAGAGATTTATGTATGGTATGAAGGAATGAGTCCTCGAACGATGGAAATTAGCTTAATTTAACGCTAATGTCAATAGACTGTAGTGGGAGGATGAATTACCATCCTACAGGGAAAAAGGATGACAGGATGACCTCACTAATAGAGGACGAATTTCTGCGCGTTACGTGTGGTATGGAATTAAGGAAAAATGAGATCGCCTTTTCCTTTACCGGAAAATCGTTTCTTGTCGAGGACTATTTCAGTAATAACAGCGGTCGGACGGTGATACCATCGGTCGTTTTTAATCTTGCGAAATACGTCCCGGTTGGAAGACCCGTGTCTGTAAATGTCCTCGTGTACGTTCCCGGCGTCTTGAAATCTTTTGTCAAGGCCCGGACGACACGGCCGTATCCGTCCACGATTTCCAGAGTCGCGATGCCGGAACGTTTGACGCTGTAAAGAATGGTTGTCGTCGCGGTGAACGGATTGGGATAGTTGCCGATGATACGACTCGTTGACGGTTGTGGTGCCAGGTGATCTTCGACGCCGGTAACGGCGAAACGAAAATAATCGAATCGAGCAGGGATGGATTTGGGCGTGGCAAGGATTCCATAGCCGTTGGCTGCCTGCAGGCCAATACGGGCCATCCGTTTTGGGAAGTGCAGTGTTTCTTGCCCGATAAGGCGCCAGGTGACCCCGTCAAGGCTGTAGGTCGCGGCGAAGACAGTATCGTTGGTTCGGGACAGACGCAGGTAGACAACGGGTGCCGTAATGTCATTTACGGTTGTCATGATGGGGGAAGCGTTTACCTCGAATTCCATCCAGACGCCGTTTGTCGACGTTCCGTACATACCCCGGGATACCCGGATGTAATTATCGTCGTCGATGTAGTAAATCAATCCCGCGTTGTGAAACATGGAGTCCGGGTAGAAGAGAAGCTTGGTTTCGAAACGGAACGTGCCTGCCGGCGCATCCTGTAGAAGGATATTTTTGACATTATTGTAAGAAGTACCCTCCAGCGCGCCCGCTTCCGTGCGTATCTCCAGTTCGGTTGACGTGAAAAGCCAGTTGACGGGATTTTCCCGTATCCACGACCACTGGTTGCCGAGCTTGCGGGAATTGAACTCGTCGCTCTGGGCGGCGGCGATAAAACAATTAAAAAAGATGACAAGGAAGACGATGGCACGGAAAATCACTGTAACCTCCATATATGAAACGAAATGGAACAACTGTCTGATCGAATTGAGCGCCACAAGGTGCGGTGGATTTTTCATCGTGTTCAAGGATACGCATGCGACAATGCTTCAAACGTCTGTGGCCGGGCAACGCTTCTTCGGCGCTCTACTTAAAACAACCTATTATTCTACAGAGACAAGTGCAACAGAATCCGGCAGCACCAGGACCTCGACGCGATTATTCTCGTTTCCATTCGCAATGATCTTGAACGAGGCAGACCCGATCTCCGTAAACTCGTATATGCCATTCTGGTTCGTTCCGGATTTCCATCCGCAATCTGAGATGCTGATTCCGACAAAGCTGTGACCACCTCCTCCGAGAGCTGCTGGCTTCGAATAATATGTCTGTGCTTTTGCAGCAAGACGCATGCAGTCGTTGATCAACGCATCGGTATTCGATTGCTCCATATTGGTACCGAAGATCGAAACACTGACACTCACGGCAAGGCCTACTACGATAACTCCCAGAATAATGAGTAGATATTGAATTGTTCCCATGGTACGTCTCCCATTAATTAACCGCTATTGTCGCACAGTTAAAATAACGCCGGTACCTTGCAGGGATATGAAAATTAGATTAAATCCTTTTAAGAAACAGTATTTTTCTTCATCCTTCTATCCGGTTGTTACTCCACGTCCATGACAATACTGATGGCTCCCCGCAAATCGCCCGAGTTGTAGCCGACCGCCTTGTCGTGCGGATAGCGTTCCTTCAAAAGTGCCGTCACCCCCGGCGACAGGTTTGTGCCGTGGCACTTCAGGCAAACAGGGACGATGGTCAGTGGCTTCAGGTATCGCGCTTTCTTTTCGCCGTTAATCTCAACGATTTCAAAATACTCGCTCCGGGACGACAGCTTCCCTTCTTGTTGTAACTCGGCGAATTTCTCAAGGATGGCTTTTTCATATTCATCAGGCGCGTCGGCCGGATTGCGCGGTTTCATCGTCACCCGGCGTATGATTGCGCCGCGAGTTTCACCAAACGCGCGTGTGAGTTCCTGAGCGGTGTCCGCGCACACGGCAATCGCCTCGGCGGGACCGCCTGCCAGTAGGTGTTTCTTGAGGATGGAGGAAAGTTCTTTCTGAAAACCGGTCGCGATCGTTCTTGCGCCGGACAGGTATTTCTTCGTCATGGATTGCATCTTCCCGGATTGTTTTGGGGAACTGCATCCACCGATGGCGATGAGCAGAATAACCATTCCGGTCATCCGCATGTTCCTTTTCAACATTTTTCTACCCTTACATATGATGACGATACCGATTTATCATGATGAAGAGTAGGAAAATCCTTGTAATAAAGAAACCGCCGGCGACCTGTTTACCGGCGGTTATTGCCCTTCGAGAGGAAGGTTTCTGAGGTAGGATATGTAGGTAAGATGTTGCGAGTAAACCCGGGCGCTGAAACCCGGGTGATGTACGTTTTGTATCGTGTGACATCATACGCCCGTGAATTGAAAAATGATCCGGACGATGAATGCTATTACGGTTGAAAAAACGAATGGATGCAGAGGGGCGAATTTTTACCCTGCAGGATTACCTCCCGACCCAAGGGTAATCATCGGCAGGTCTATTTTCTTCTGAACTGCAATGTAAGCGGCACACCTTTGAACCCGAATTCCTTCCGTAGTCGTCGTTCCAGGAACCTCCGGTAACTCTCGGGCAAATGCTTGGGTTCGTTGGTGAAGAACAGGAACACCGGCGGCGCGGTTCGCACCTGCGTGATGAACGAGATCTTGATCTCCCGCCCCGTCGGCGTGGTTGGAGGCGGTGTGGCTTCGATGTACGGGCGAAGCCGCGCGTTGAGTTCCGAGGTGGGGACGCGCCGGTTCCGCTGTTCGAACACCTCGCGGCTGAGCGCAATGGCTTTGCTGATTCTTTGCCTGGTAAGGGCGGAGATGAATACCACCGGAACGTAGTCGAACATCTTCAGATGATCGAAAATGGCTTGTTCGAATTCACGTGCGGTGCTCGTATCTTTTTCCACCAGATCCCACTTGTTGACGGCCAGCACGATCCCCTTTCTACGCTTCACCACTTCTTCAATGATATCGGCGTCCTGGTGTGTGAGCCGCGACTGGGCGTCGAGGAGTACGAGGGTCACGTCGCAGCGCTCGATACTGCGCATGGTGCGAAGCGTGGAGTAGAACTCGATGTTCTCCTTCACCTTGCTTTTGCGCCGCAGTCCGGCCGTATCGATAAGAACAATCTCGTCGCCGTGGTACTTGAGCACGGAATCGATGGGGTCGCGGGTGGTGCCGGCGATCTCCGTCACCAGCGCCCGCTCCTGGCCGATCAGCGCGTTGACAAGCGATGACTTGCCCACGTTGGGACGTCCGATCACCGCCAGCCGCATGCGAGGATCCTCGCTCCGGGCTTCCCGCCTGGGCAAACCCGCCACCACCGCGTCCAGAAAATCTCCAACCTTCCGCCCCGTGACGGCGCTTATGCTGTGCGGTTCGCCGAGACCGATGGCGTAGAACTGCCCGGTTTCCAGTTCCACTTTTTCGCTGTCGATTTTATTGACCGCCAGGATAACCTTGTCGGTTTTCTTCCGGAGAATGCGCGCGATTTCCTCGTCCATGGGATGGATGCCCGCTTTCCCGTCAACCAGGAATATGACGAGGTCCGCTTCCTGGATGGAAATCTCGACCTGCTCCCGGATGCCGGCTTCGAACACGTCCGAAGAATCCGCCACGTAGCCGCCGGTATCCACAAGGTTGAACTCGTAGCCGGACCAGGACGTGGTTTCGTAGATGCGGTCACGCGTGACGCCCGGCTGATCGTGCACGATGGAGTGGCGGCGCCCGACAATGCGATTGAACAGGGTGGATTTACCGACGTTCGGCCGGCCGACGATGGCGACGATAGGTGCTGGCATTACTCAGATGAAGATAAGTCGTGAATACTGTGAAAACGAAGATTCGTGGGATTTCGGCCTACTCTTTTTTTGATTTTCCGAATACGCCCATGCGAAACAGCAGGTACACGATTCCCGCGACAATGACAATGACGAACAGGTTCATCAACGCCCACTTGAGAATCTTGAGGACGATGATCACCGCGACGACGATGACAATCAGGAAGACAACATCCTTGCCGGTTATTTTCTTACTCATGGT
>JALUUP010000519.1 GCA_027021285.1 Bacteroidota bacterium
ACCGCAAGCCGTCGGCTGCGATCCCGGCACCACTTCCCTGATCGCCAGCAGGCGGGAATCGCCGTCCGCTGGAAGCATGTCCAGCGAGAACTCCCTCCCTTCGAAACGCACCGTGCCGCTGAGACCATTTGGATCGATGGCCAGGTACGCCCACGAACGGCTGCGTCCCTCCACGGCACCACGGAAAAGAACGACGTCCGGCAGCGCCCTGCGGACGTCTCCCCGTTCGGTGCCGACCACGACAATCGCAGCCTCGTTGAAGACGGTGAATCGCCGGAGGCGGAGTGAAACGTTTTCTCCGGAGGGCAGGAAGACGTTTTTCAACTCCAGCTCGGACGAACCGCGAAGTTGCGCCAATGCATTCTTGTTCAGTCGGAAGACCTGTTCTTTTACGTTCTCGACGGTCGTTTCGCCGTGAACGACGCCCCAGGCGGAAGCGGCGTCAACCACGACCGGGGCTTGCTGGGCCTCGAGCGCACCGGTAAGGAAAACAAGAACGAGAAACAGGTTGGGTAATGTACGCGCGGGAAGCATTATGGTAGAGGCAAGAATGCGTAACATTCGTATCATGGTAAATCCTCGTGGCATGTCGTTGTTGTCTTTCCGCTGTGGTATGCCCGGCACGAGCGAGCCCGGGCCGGGATGAGAAGCGTTTTTGCTCTACTAAGATACGATATTATTGCTATTTTTACCGCTGGAGCGAGACCTCCTTCGCATGTTCCAATCACAGCGGGACGCGATGAACCGAAGGCAATTTTTCAAATCCGGCTTTTTCAATATCGGCGACCTGTTTCGACAGAATACCCCGGAACCCATTCGCCCTAAGAAGCAGTTGCGGCTGCTTGATTTGACGATTCTCACAGACGCGCCGGAAGTGGCGGAAAAGTTCGTCGACGAGAACGTGCGTGAATTCTTCGGAGAACACATGTTGCGACTGCGTCAGAGCGTGCTGCAAGGGGAATTCCCGGGCGGTGTCCTGCTGTTCGAAAACGACCAGCGCCGCGATCACCGGGACGGTGTCTCCCTGTTCTTCGCCGCCCTCCGCACGATGGAAGATGAACTGGAGCTGCGGCGGGTGCACCACGATCCGACGTTGATTCGATACTCGAACTTCACCCCGCCCATGAGCAACGCGATCGAGATCCGTCGTCGCGAAACCGTCGTGCGACGCGTGCCTCTCCACGAATCAACCACCTTTACCGTAGAGGGCGCGCTTGGTCCCGTAGCAATGAAAATCGAGCACGGCAAATTCTCCATCACCGATGCGGCCTGCCACCACAAGATCTGCGTTGCACATCCTCCCATCATTACTCCGGGCCAGCGTATCACCTGTCTGCCGAACGAAATCACCGTGGTGGTGAGAGGAGACGGATGACGAACGAGGGCGTGGACCCCGTGAATTTGACGTTCGGATTCATCCCTTCTCGAGGACGGAAAACCAAAGGCCGAAAACGTCCGAAAGTAATTGAACCTTCTCACGCGTAAAGACTTTCCCTTTCCTACGTTCCTTTCACCATTAGCGCTCCAGGGGCGCCCAGGACGACATGTAAAAAACTTCACGCAGATTCGACGCCTAATGGCAGCGAAAAGCATCGCGCGGTTCGGCGACGAGTACAAGCGTATGGGAGCTTTCGATCATTACAGTGTTTGATATTAATCGCGGAAATTACGAGACTACCGCACGGCATCCAGGACATGGTTCGTCTCATCGGTTCCAGCACAACAGGGAGGAATAATGGTTTTTCGGACAATTATCGGAAGCATGATACTCGGCGTTCTCTTCACCGCGAACGCGCAATACAAGCTGAGCCAGCATCCACGTATTTTCATCAACCCGGAAAGCCTTCCCGGGCTGGTCGTAAAAGCGGAGGGAAGCGGTCTGACGGCGGATGACTACGTAATGATCAAGAAGGAAGCCGACGAATTCGTGCGGCGGAAATCCTTCAGGAAAATCAACAGCGTGTGGCACAGGCCGACCGACATGCTGTGCACCGCTCTTGCCTACCTCGTGGAACGCGCGCACGGAAATGCCGAGGCGAACAAGTACGCGAGAGCGATCGTCGCGGTGTGGGGCGACGGCTCCATCCTGTCCCGCTCCGGCAGCGGCCACTTCGGCAGCTTCGCCATCGCGTACGATTGGATCTACGACGCCATGACGGCCGCGGAGAGAAAACGCTTCGGCGACAAGCTGGGGGAGTGGCTGTTCTGGTACACGAACACTCCCGAGATCGTCCTGCGTTACGGG
Organism: Bacteroidota bacterium; assembly: GCA_027021285.1. Classification (GTDB taxonomy): domain Bacteria; phylum Bacteroidota; class Ignavibacteria; order SZUA-365; family JAADGX01; genus JAADGX01. The sequence goes on from JALUUP010000519.1 coordinate 2,246, forward strand.
GACTGGTTGTATAACCAGACCTGGGGTCCCGCGCACCTTAACACACCGAACACCCGCGACGGCATTACCGGCAAGCTCTTCGTGGCGCTGGCGCTCAAGGGAGCGGGCACCGTGCACGAGAACGCCTGTTCCCGCTTTCTCGACTCCTGGTACCAGCGCATTCCCGCCGACTGCATACCCCGTTTCGACCGGATGGGCGGCGTGTGGTCGGAAAGCATGGGCCACGGCGTGTACGGTCCCGTGCGGGTGATCCCCTGGGCGTTCGAAGCGTGGCGCACCACCACGGGTCTGGACTGGTTTCAACTGGGCACGTCAACCACGTTTCTGAAGGAAATGAACGCCTGGGCCGTGCATCTTTCACTGCCGTTCGACCACAGCACCGCGTACATCGACGACAACAGCGGAGGATTGCTGGAGAACTACTGGAACATGACGGGACCTATCCTGGGCGCGCGTTACGCGGACCCGGTGGCGAACGAAATCAGCAGGCGCTTTGACCGGGGCACGTGGCCGCGGGATTGGTTCTCCATTCCCTGGATCCGGTTCATCGCGTACGACCCGTCAATGGAGCCGAAAACGCCGGGGCAGGCAGGATGGCCCACGGCGCGCTTGTTCACCGGCGCCGGGCACGTGTACATGAGAAGCGACTGGGATGACCCGAACGCCACCTGGGCGTTCTTCGGGGCCGGGCCGTGGTACGCGAACCACTCCCGCGACGATGAAGGTCATTTCCTCATCGCCAGGAAAGGCTGGCTCGTGCTCCGAGGCGGAGGCATGGGACACAACGACGACGATTACTACGCGGGGGGATCGCTGGTCTATAACATCGTCACCATCTTTGATTCCACCGAGGTGTTTCGCCGCCTCACTCCGGGAGCCAACCGCCTCGCGGAAGGGGGAACGAAAAACGAGCGTGACGGCGGGATCATCCGACACGTGTACGGGCACCCCCATGATATGGTCATCGAGCGGGGAACGATGGTCGCCTTCGAACATGAGAACGATTACACGTACGCCGCGGCCGATTTGACCGAAGCGTACAGGAGCAACAAGGTCAGGGAGGTCACCAGGCAGTTCGTGTACCTGCGGGGCCGAAGGGAATTCTTCGTCATCTTCGACCGCGTGGATGCGACAAACCCTAATTTTCCCAAGCATTGGTTCCTGCATATCCCCTCCGAACCGTCCGTTCGTGGGACGGAAACGGAACGCACGCCGGGACACGTGTATTCCAGCGCGGACGCGCGTTTCGTAACGTGGCTGAGCGATTCCGCGGGTTCTCCCTACGAGATGCGCAGCGCCGGGAAAGCGCGGGCGTTTCTCAAGACTGTTTTGCCCCGGGGCGCGGTCGTGACAAGGCGCGGCGGCGAAGGACATGATTTGTGGGGTCACCCGGATGAGCCGACCGCCCAGTACAATCACGCGGGAAAACGTTCAAACCGACCGCCGGTGGTGCCCTGGCGCCTGGAAGTGCAGGCTCCGCGCGGGCAAACACGGGATTACTTCCTCCACGTGCTGGAAATCGGAGAGGAACAGGACACGGCCATGTCGGCGATCACCCTCCTGGAGCCGGACAGCGGTACGGTCGGTGTGCGCATCGTGGATCCGTACGGAAAACCCGTGGAGGTGTATTTCGCGCGTCTCGGTCCACTCGATTTCGAATTGCAGTCAGGTATCACCTCGGTTTCTTCGGCAAGGCGCAATGAAAACAAGAAACTTGAACTCGGATTGAGCTACCCGAACCCGGTTTCTTCTTCGGCTTCCGGCGCGGTCATTCCCTTCGAGGTACGCGGATCTGAAAGAACGATCACGTTGAAGATATTCAACACCCTCGGCAGGGAAGTGCGAACGCTCGTTGACGAAAGGATTCCGGAAGGAAAGCATACCGTGACGTGGAACGGTAGGGACGATTCAGGATTGCCGGTCGAGCCGGGAGTGTATTTCTATGTTTTGAAATCCGGCGATGGAATCCGCCTGGCGGGAAAACTCCTCTGGCCGCGATGATCGAGCGGCAGTTATTTCGACCGGCGCCCACTCTCCGCGACCACGTAAAGATATTGCAACCTGGACGTGCCGGTATTGACGACGTCGTGGGTGGTGTTGGGAGGGCAGTACGCAAGGCGGCCGGGACCGATGGAAAGAACAGCGCCGTCGCGGATACGCATTTCACCACGGCCGCGGAAGACGATAACCAGTTCTTCGAATGATTCCGTGCTGTGTTCCCCGGCGGATTCCCCCGGCGACAGCGTAACAAGTCCCGACCGCATCGTGAAGCTTTCAGGCGGACCGGACAGCGCCTCCTGGTAAACACCGCTTGCAGTATCGATGACGATAATCTTCGCCGCGGGCGTGTCTTCCACCGCGCCTTCGTGCGTACAAGAACCGAAGAAGACGAAAACGAAGACGGTCCCCGAAAGGAAGAACCTGGAGAAGAAATTGAAAAGATCTAGTGCCGACATGGATTCTCAACCTCCGAAAATCGCTACCTGGCGCGCGCCATGCTTCCCGTGATCAACCGACGACCATCGGATTTCAGCGTGTAGTAATAGATGCCACTCCGCACGTCGTTTCCCGTTTCATCTTTCGCGTCCCACGTGAAACGGACGCGATTCCCCGCGCGGTTTTCCCGGGTCAATCGGCGGATTTCCCGGCCCAGCCGGTCGTAAATCCTGATTTCAATCCTTCCCGGATTAAAACCTTCGTAGACGATCGTTGTGGCATTGGAAAACGGGTTGGGGAAATTCCTCGCAAGATGAAAGCGCTTTGCAGCCTCTTTATTTTCCTCGACGGAAGTGATCCCTGAGAAATGTCGCGCGAACAAATCTATGAAGCCTGTTTGATACACCTGGTCCATCCTTTGGTAATAGAACTGGGCGCCGTTGTTGAAATTCCAGACCGCGAAATGCCAGCCTTCCTCACCGGCAATGGTCATGATGTCGTCCAGGTATTGCTCGCCGCCGTTTTGCGGATGCGAAATGCCCAGTTCACCGACGATGACGGGAATATTGCCGCCCGTGCTCTTTCTGAAATCTCTCACGGGCTTGTAAACCACGTCCCGCAGGAACGCCTTGTCGAACGTCGCGAAGTCCTGCAGCTCGTTGCTCCAGAAGGATCCC
>JALUUP010000520.1 GCA_027021285.1 Bacteroidota bacterium
GCGTTGAAAGCGCGCGAGGCAGAATTCACGGGTGCGCCGCGCGAGGAACAGGCGGCGCTGCTTGGAAACAAGAGGGAACGCAAGGGCATTTTCGAGGGCGACTGGGAGCAGGGCATGTTCGAAGCGGGGCAAGGCGTTTCCATGATCAGGGAAATCCTTCCTGCCGCCGAGGTCGTCCGGCGCCTGGTGGACGAGTACGAAAAAACGCTGCGTTTGCTTCCCCGTCCGAGGAAAACAAACGCAGCAAAGAAAGAGTAAAAAAGAATCTATTCGCTACCGCTCTCGCCCGTGAAAGACCGGAGGGCGGCGTGTCATTGCGGAGATGTAATATCCACGATTTCCACGTCGAACGTCAGGTTCTCGCCGGCCAGGGGATGGTTGGCGTCCACGGTGATGGAGGCTTCCTGTACTTCGACGACCCGGACGGGAAAGGTGCTTCCGTCCTGCATGTTCATGACAAGCTCCAGCCCGATGAACGGATCGAGATCGGGGGGAAGGAGATCCCGTGCGACGGGGATGCGCAATTCCTCGTTGTACATTCCGTACGCTTCTTCGGCGGAAACGGTGATCGTTTTCTTTTCCCCGGACGCCATGTCGATAACTCCGTTTTCCAGGCCCGGAATGATCTCGCCTTCGCCGATGGTGAATTCCAGGGGCTCTTTGCCGATGGAAGAATCGAATTCCGTGCCGTCATCCGTGCGGCCGGTATAATGGATCCGAACGGTGTCGCCTGTTTTGATTTTCTGCATAATATGATCCTTGAGGGTTTTTGAATATGACCGGCGCGCACGAGTATATTTCGATGCTCGCGTATAATGCAAATTAGGGAAAGAGAACATCGAAACAAAATCATGAGCAATGCGTGGTCGCTTCACACGTTTTGGTCTTGCACGGTGGCGGTGTTCTTCCTACATTCATTCGTGGTATCGCAAACCATTTCGACAATATCTATGCTGAATCTCCGGAAATCCTTTCTCTACACCCTTTCCCTGATCGTCCTGACCGTTCTCACGCTGCGCGCGCAAGGCGACGAATCGTCGTACAGGTTCCTGCTTCTGGAAATGAACGCGAGGGCCGCGGGTATGGGCAACACGTTTCTTACCATGACGAACGATCCCACAGTCATGTTCTACAATCCCGCGGGGATCAGTACGCTGGAAAAACCGGCGGGATCGGTGGGCTTCCTGAAGCACGTGCTCGACGTGAACGCGGGGTTCGCTTCCTACGGACAGCACGTCGAAGGCATCGGCTGGATAGGAGGGGGAGTCCGGTACCTGAACTACGGAACGTTCGAGGGGTCGGACGTCCTGGGCAACCCGTCGTCCGATTTCTCCGCGGGCGATCTTGCCGTCACCGCAACATACGCGAACATCCACGAGAATTTCCGCTACGGCGGATCGCTGAAATTCGTGTACTCCGGCATCGCGGACGCCAGTTCCACCGCCCTTGCGCTCGACGTCGGCGTGCTCTACCTGCTCCCGGACTACATGATGGCCGTGGGCGCGAGTGTGTTGAACGCAGGCGCCGTGCTGAGCGATTACGGGCCCACGTCGCTCTCGCTGCCCCTCGACGTGAAAATCGGCGTCTCGAAAAAGCTGGAGCACTTGCCGTTGAACCTGAGCCTGAACTTCCACCGGCTGACCGAAACGCGGGATAATTTCTTCCAGCATTTCAGCAATTTCTCCATCGGCGGAGAGTTTGTCCTGAGTTCCTCCCTTCTGGCCCGCATCGGGTACAACAACCGGCGGCGGGAGGACTTGAAGCTGGCGAACACCTCCGGTCTCGGGGGATTTTCTTTCGGCCTGGGCATCCTTGTCAGCGACTTCATGGTTGACTACGCTTTTTCATCATGGGGCGGTTCGGGCCGGTCGCTGCATTTTGTCTCGGTCGGCACGACGTTTTAACCGGTCCACCATTATTCACGGAAATCACGAACCATGACATCCTTCAAGAAGCTCCAGATCGCGTTGGGGCTGATGGCGGCGCTGTTCCTGATCGGCACGGCGGGGTACGTCGTCATCGAGGGATACGCGGTCATCGACGCGCTGTTCATGACGGTGATCACGCTGGCCACGGTCGGCTATTCCGAGGTGCGTCCGCTGCATGATGCGGGAAAGGTGTTCACAATCTTTCTGATCGTCGCGGGCATCGGCACGGTGGCGTTCACCGTTACGCAGGCGGTTGACTATATCATTGACACTATTCTATTTCGGGCGAAGCTCATGGAAAAGAAAATCGCAAAGTTGTCCGGCCACGTCATTATCTGCGGGTACGGGCGGATCGGGCGAAGGGTGGCAGCCGCACTGAAAAAACGCGCGCTCCCGTTCGTCGTCGTGGAACGCGACCAGGAACTGGTCGGCGATCTCGAACGCGAAGGGATGATGTACGTGCTCGGCAATGCATCCGACGACGATACGTTGCGAAGGGCGGGCATCGAGCGGGCGAATACCATCGTCGCCACGCTTCCCAGCAACGCGGACAACGTCTATACCATACTGTCCGCCCGGCATCTCAATCCCGCCATCCGTATCGTGGCGCGCGCCATCGACACCGACTCGACTCAAAAGCTGGTCCAGGCCGGGGCGGACAAGGTCATTTCTCCGTACGACATCGGTGGATACTACCTTGCCAACGCGGTCCTGCGGCCGCACGTCGTAAACTTCATGGAGGTCGTAAATAAAAGCGCGGGAATCACGGAGAAGAACCTGGAAATCGAGGAACTGGAGGTCACGGAAAATTGCCGGTACGCGAACAAACCCTTGCGCGAAACCGGTATTCGCTCTGAATTGAACATCATCGTTCTCGCCATTCGCAACAAAGACGGGCAGTTCGAATACAATCCGTCTTCCGAAACGATCCTGGAGCCCGGAAGCATGATTATTTGCATCGGCTTTTCAGACAAGCTGGACACCCTGGCGCGGAATCTCGGGCACTGTGCGTAGCGTGCCGTCAAGGGGTCCTTCCGACCACTCGATCAGGGGAGCGATGCGGGCCTTCACGGCCTCGGCGCGCTCGGCTCCGTTTACGCCCGCGTTCGTTCTGGTTTCCGCCGCCGTGCTCACGACGGTTTCGTTCTACTACGGCGGCCGGGCGTTCTTCCGGCAGGAGTTTTACGGGCAGTACTTCACGCATCCCAACTACGAGCTGATCGAATTTCTCTACTGGTTCGCCGCCACCGGCTTCATTTACGCGGTGGTTCCTTCGGTTCTGATACTCCTCGTCCTGCGGGAAAAACTGCGTGATTTCGGATGGAGTATCGGCGATTGGAGGCTGGGCCTGAAAGTGTCCGTGATCTTCATCCTCGTGATGCTGGTCGTGACGTGGTTCATCAGCGCCGATCCTGCGTTCCAGGCACGGTACCCGCATTGCCGCATGGCGGCGCGCGACTGGACGACGTTTGCGATCTTCGAAGCGTTCTTCCTGGTGTACTTCATCGGCTGGGAGTACATCTGGCGCGGCTACGTGCTGTTCGGGCTGGAGAAGGTCGTCGGAGCTCCGCTGGCCGTTCTCGTGCAGACGTTGCCGTTCGTGATATTGCACAACGGCAAACCGGCGCTGGAGACTTTTTCCGCCATTCTCGCGGGTGTCGCGCTGGGTGCGCTGGCCGTCAGGACGCGCTCGTTCTGGTACGGCGTGCTCATTCACTGGACGGTCATGCTCAGCATCGACCTCTTTTCCACGCTGCGCCTGCGGAGCGGTGTAAACGGCCTCGGCTTCGACGCGTTTGTGAAACTCCTGGGCGGGGGTTGAGAACTCTTGGATAAGACCAGCGGAACAGTGATTTTAAAAGAACGTGTAGCGGGAAGCACGGAGTTTAAACACGTGGAGTCATAACCATGCGATTTTGCCTGAACGTTGATCATGTAGCTACCATCCGCGAAGCCCGGGGCGGAACCGAGCCCGATCCGGTCGCGGCGGCCCTCCTCGCGGAATTGCACGGCGCCGACGGCATCGTCTGTCACCTGCGCGAGGACAGGCGGCACATCAACGACAGGGATGTGCGCCTCCTGCGCGAAAGCGTCCAGACCAAGCTCGACCTGGAAATGGCTATCATCGACGAGATCGTGGGGATCTGCGTCGAGACGCTGCCGGATCTCGCGACGCTGGTGCCCGAGCGCAGGCAGGAAGTCACGACGGAAGGGGGCCTCGACGTGGCGGCGAACCTGCCGCGCGTCATGAAAGCCATTGCCGAACTGCACGCGCACGAGATCGAGGTGAGCCTGTTCATCGACCCGGAGGACGAACAGGTTGAAGCGGCGGTGGAAGCGGGGGCGGACATCGTGGAGATTCACACGGGAGATTACGCCAACGCTCTTACGTACGAGGACCTGGAGAGGGAGCGGAGGCGCGTGGCGGAGGTTGCCGCGTACGCAAAGTCCAGGGGTTTGGGCGTAAACGCGGGCCACGGGTTGAACTACCTGAACGTCCGGGGTATCGCTTCGATTCCCGAGATCGACGAGCTCAGCATCGGGCACGCGGTGATTTCCCGCGCGGTCTTCGTGGGTTTGCCGGAGGCGGTCAGGGAGATGGCGAAGCTGGTGAAAAGGTAAGGAGGACGCTAATTTGTGATTTAGGCGGATGGATGTTATTTTGAGTTCGACAGGGATTGCCCCGTGGTGTAACTGGCAACACGTCTGACTCTGGATCAGAAGAGTCCAGGTTCGAGCCCTGGCGGGGCAGCAAAAAAACGACGAATTTCGACAGAAATCGAGAACCCGATCAGAAATGGTCGGGTTTTTTATGGTGTTTTGCGAGGGGTTGAAAAAATAATCAGTGGTATCCCCGTACATTATTTGGGCGCAATCCTCCGCGGTACCTCCATGAATGAAGTTTTCTGCGCATGGGTGTAAATCATGGTTGGAAACTGCTAAAAACACGGTTCAACCATTGTCGTTGCGAATCTGCCTGTGGCGGATGATGCAATCTCGTCCAAATTCGCAGATTGCTTCGGGCTTCGCCCTCACAATGACTGGTTTTTAGAAATCCCTGGTTGTCGAGATGTTCGCGTGCCTGAAGATTCTTCTTTCGGGATTCATGTTCTCTGAGAGAGTGCGCCGGATAAAAATGCCCCAGTCGGAATCTACGTATGGTGTTGTAGTTATGTAAAGAGCACCAGGTTTGTGCAAGAAGAGAACGGACCCAAAAAGATGTTGAACAACCGTTAACAGGCTTGATAATTTAGCATGCGTAATCTACATTTGTATTACATTGGGCGTCAGGTTATTTGGGTTCTTTCTTCCATGCTGCAGGAAGCTTGAAATGAAAAAAAAGTACTCTCCTTTGGCTCTTGTGATTATGTTCGTCATAACGGGGATAGTATGGTTTGTTTTTTCGAACT
>JALUUP010000521.1 GCA_027021285.1 Bacteroidota bacterium
AGAAGGTCGTAACCGGGCGAATCTCGTTATTACGATCGATGAAGGGCCGGAAGTGGAGATCGCTTCGATCACGTTTTCCGGAAACAAGGCCTTCGACGATGATGAACTCCGGTCGGCGATGGACGAGACCGACCAGAAAAAATGGTGGAAATTCTGGGGGAGCGCGCGATTTGATCGACAGGCGTTCAAGAAAGACAAGCAGCTCGTCATCGACTTCTATCGCGAGCACGGGTACAGGGACGCGGAAATTCTCTCGGACTCCATCTGGTACGACGAATCCGGTGAAAACATGTACATCAACATCCGTGTGAATGAAGGCCCGCAGTATTTCGTACGAAATATCATCTGGCAGGGAAACTCGGTGTACAATGACTCCGTTCTCGTGGAACGCCTCGGTTTCAAGCGTGGTGATGTGTACGACAAGAAAACGTTTGACGCCAATCTTCGCGGCAACCAGGAACAGTCCGACGTCGCATCGCTCTATCTCAACAACGGCTACCTTGGATTCAATGCCGAAGTGGAAGAACGCCGTATCGCCGCGGACAGCCTGGATCTGGTTATATCCATCCGTGAAGCGCACCAGTTCCGCATAGGTCACGTGTATTTGAAAGGCAATAACAAAACACGCGACAAAGTCATTCGCCGCGTCTTGTACACAAGGCCGGGAGATTATTTCAGTCGCGCCGCCATCATTCGAAGTATTCGCGAGCTGGCCACGCTGAACTATTTCAACCCCGAGACCATCAGTCCGGAACCACGGCCCGTCAATGATTCCACGGTGGATATCGTGTATAAGCTGGAGGAGCGGTCGAGCGATACCTTCAATGCTTCGGTCGGGTACAGCGGGACGTATGGTGTGACCGGCGCAATTGGACTGACGTTCAATAACTTCGATATCACCGCGCCGTTCACCGGCGGGGGCGGGCAGGTATTGAACTTGGATTGGCAGTTCGGGGAAGCCAGCCGGTTCCGGATTTTTTCCATCAATTTCACCGAACCCTGGTTCATGGATACTCCAACGTCGCTCGGGTTCTCCCTTTTCGACGAGCGCCAGCAGTACTACTACGATCTTCGTCGCACGGGAATCTCCGGAAATATCGGTCGGCGTTTTCGTTGGCCGGATGATTATTTCCGCGGCGACTGGTTCGTGCGTTTTCTGCGCTACGACGTGAGAAACGGGGGCATCCTTTACGATACCGGTGTCCGGTCGGAAGTAAGCATCACCCAGGTGATATCTCGCAACAGCTTGGACAGCCCTATTTTTCCATCGAGCGGAACGCGGTTTTCTCTTACGACAACGATCAGTGGCGGTATACTTCCGGGCGAATCCGATTACCAAAAGCACAACCTCAGCCTGGATTGGTTTACACCGTTGTTGAAAATAAAGGAACAGAATCGCTTGACGTTATATACCGGCGCCGAGTTCGGACTTTTGAAAGGATTCTCCGAAGATTCGTACATCCCACCCATCGAGTATTATTTCATGGGTGGAAACGGCTTACAAATCCAAACGTTGCCGTTGCGCGGGTACGAAGATCGCAGCATAGGCCCTCGCGAGCGTGGCATCGTACGTGGGGGTTCAGTATTTTCCCGCTACGTCATGGAACTGCGGTTTGCCGTGACGCTGAACCCCATGCCGATTTACGTGTTGGCCTTCGCCGATGGAGGCAATACATGGCTCGATCTTCAGCACGCCGATCCATTTGATTTGAAGAAAAGCGCCGGTTTCGGAGCGCGGATTCTGATCATGGGAGTAGGTCTGATAGGATTTGATTACGGATATGGATTTGACGATGTTGATCCGTTGGACGGCAAGCCTGACGGGTGGCACTTCCACTTCCAGTTCGGCAGGGGATTCTGACCTCCAATGAAACAATTTTCGTAAAGACTTGTAAAAACATCTAACATTCAATAATTAACAACCAGAGGTAACCGTGCACGTGCGAAATGCAATTCTCATTCTTCCTGTTCTTCTTCTCGTCTCGGCGTTCAGCCAAGCACAATCCGTGAGGATTGGATACGTCGATTCTCAGAAAATATTCGATGGAATGCCGGAAGCAAAGAAGGCGCAGGAAAAGATGGAAAAACTGATCAGCTCCTGGCAGGCTGAGTTGGACAAGATGCAGAAGGAATTCCAGGAGAAATATCAGGACTTTCAGGCCAAGCAAGGCATGATGACTGAGGATGCCAAGCAGAAAGCCCAGCAGGAGCTTGTTGATCTCGACCGGAAGATTCAGAAATTCAGAAACGAAAAATTCGGCCAGGACGGGGAAGCAATGCGTGAACGGCAAAAGGTATTGAAACCGCTTCAAGAGATTGTCATTAAAGCGATCAAAAAAGTTGCCCGCGAGGAAAAACTCAACTTCGTTTTTGATAAACTGCAGGATGCATCACTACTGCTTTACGCCGATGAGAAGTTCGACTACACGTTCAAAGTGCTGGACGTTATAAAGCGCGGCAAGTAAATTCCAGGAGATGTTCATGAAACACATTTTTGTTACTATTGCTGTCTTCCTGTTTTTCCTGAGCGGGGTTGGCAATATCACATCTGCCCAGTCGAAGATCGGCTACGTGGATATCGACTACATTCTCAAGAATCTTCCCGAGGCGCAGGAAGCACAGCGCAAGCTGGATCAGCTCGTGGACACGTGGCAAAAAGAACTGAGCAAGTTGGAAAAGGAATGGCAGGATAAATTTGAAGACTATGACAAGCGAAAACTGATACTCACGGATGCTGGCCGGGCGGCGGCGGAAAAGGAACTCCGGGAATTGGATCAGAAAATACTGAACTTCCGGGATAAGAAATTCGGGCAGAACGGGGAGTTGTTCAAAAAGGAAGACGAATTGATGAAGCCGATTCAGGACAAGGTCTTTGCCATGGTGGACGAGATTGCCAAGGCGGAAGATTACGATTACATCCTGGATAAGAGCGGCGGAGTCATTATCCTTTACGCGAAAGACAAGTACGACCTGACACAAAAGGTCCTGGACAGGCTGCTGAAAAAGTAACATGACAAAGCAAACTATCACCGCATCGCAACTTGCCGACATTGTCGGGGGCACGGTCGAAGGCGATCCGTCGGTTGTCGTGCACCGCATGGCGAGGATCGAAAACGCCGGCCAGGGCGAAGGCACGTTCGTAGCCAACCCGAAGTATGAAAGATTCATTGCTACGACGGGTGCTTCCGTTATCATCTTGTCGGAAGCCGTTCCGTGTGCCCGCGATGATATCACCGTCATCCGCGTGCCCGATGCGTACCTGGCGTTTGTGAAAAGCCTGGAATTCCTTTATACACCAACGCAATGGTTGACAGAAGGGATTTCCGACACTGCGCTACTTGCTGCCGACACTTCCATAGGCGAGGGGACCTGGATTGGTGAGTACGTCGTAGTAGGGAAAAACACCCGCATCGGAAACAGCTGTCGTATCGGGCACGGAGTAGTGATCGGTCCCGATGTCACGCTTGGTGACGACACCGTACTTTATCCCAACGTCACTGTTTTATCGGGCAGCAAGATCGGCTCACGAGTAACTATTCATTCAGGCACCGTGATCGGAAGTGACGGGTTTGGTTTTGCTCCTGTCGGCGATCAATTCAAAAAGATCCCCCAAACAGGAATCGTCGTAATCGAAGATGACGTGGAAATCGGTGCGAATTGCGCCATCGATCGCGCCACCATCGGGGAAACCGTTATTCGGAGAGGGGCCAAGCTCGATAACCTCATCCAGGTCGCTCATAACGTGGAAATCGGCAGCGACACCGTTGTGGCTGGACAATCGGGCTTTTCCGGGAGCACGAAAGTTGGTAAGCACGTCGTCATTGCCGGGCAGGTCGGTGTGGCTGGGCACCTGGAAATCGCGGACCATGTGACCATCGCAGCGCAATCCGGCGTATCAAAATCGCTCACTCAATCCGGTAAAACCTACCTGGGATCGCCCGCCAAGGAGCATCACCAGGCGCTGCGTCTCGAAGGCGCTATTCGTCAACTACCGGAACTTATCAAGAAAATCCGTGAGCTGGAGAAAAAGATCGAAGCCCTCGAATCCTCCGGCATTACCATCTGAATTACTTTTCCTTTTTTCAATCGCGCCCGCGGACGAGGACTTCTTTCAAGTATCTGCCCGTGTGGCTTCGCGTGGATTTCGCGATCTCTTCCGGGGTGCCTTCCGCCACGATTTCGCCTCCCCGTTCCCCTCCTTCCGGACCGAGGTCGATAATGTAGTCGGCACACTTGATGATCTCAAGATTGTGTTCGATGACGACAATGGAATGCCCATTTTCAATGAGGGCCTTGAAACATCTCAACAATACCGCGATGTCGTCGAAGTGCAGGCCGGTAGTTGGTTCGTCAAAAAGAAACAGTGTATGCCCCTGGCGGTTACTGCTCAGGTGCAAGGCAAGTTTCAGTCGCTGGGCTTCTCCGCCGGATAACGTCGGAGCCGGCTGACCCAGCTTGATGTACCCAAGGCCCACGTCGTTCAGTACCTTGAGCCTGGAGGCAATGCGCGGCACCCGGGAAAAGAACTCCAACGCTTCTTCCACCGTCATGTCGAGAACATCGACGATGTTCTTTCCCTGGTACCGGACGTCGCGTATTTCCTTCTTGTAGCGCGTCCCCTTGCAATCCTCGCACTGCAAATAGAGATCAGCAAGAAACTGCATTTCGACCTTGATGTATCCCTCCCCCTCGCAGGTCTCGCAGCGTCCGCCGGGTACGTTGAAAGAGAAGAAACCGGGACTGAAACCGTGAATGCGGGAAGTGGGAGTTGAGGCAAACACGTCGCGAATAGCATCGAATGCTTTGATGTACGTAACGGGATTGGAACGGGGACTCCTGCCGATCGGGGACTGGTCGATCATCTCGACAGCCGCAAGAGCTTTTGTTCCGGTAAATCCGCCGAACGCTCCAACTTCGCTTTCGTGCATTCCGGTGAATTGTTTCTTGAGACCGGCGTACAGGATATCGTGCACCAAAGTACTTTTTCCAGACCCGCTGACACCGGTAATACAAACGAAGCTTCTCAACGGGACGGCGACGTCCATGCCCTTGAGATTGTGCTGTGTCGGGGCGTGAACAACGAGGGTTCCATCGCGGCTTTTTCTGCGCCGGGAAGGCGTGGGAATCACCTTTTTCCCCGAAAGGTACTGGCCCGTCAGGGATTTCTTGATCAAGCCGAGTTTGGCAGGCTCGGTTATTGCCACGATTTCGCCGCCGTGGACGCCGGCCCGCGGGCCAAGGTCCACCACGAGGTCGGCGGATTTGATCATGTCAGGGTCATGCTCGACGACGAGAACGGT
>JALUUP010000522.1 GCA_027021285.1 Bacteroidota bacterium
CCTTTTGGATCTGGAACTTGGGACCTGCGATTTTGGACTCGGGCCCCGACCTTCGACCATTACGCCACTGGACTCGTAGTGGTGAGCGGAGTCGAGCCACGGGTTAGAAACAACCCCTCTTTCACGGAATAATTTCAATGATCAAATTCTAAATGGACAAAAAAGACATCGCCGCCATACTGAAACAGGCCGGAACCCTGATGGAGCTTCACGGCGTCAATCCTTTCAAAGCGCGGGCATTCCTGAACGGCGCCCGTACGGTTGAGCGACTCGAGGAAGACGTCGCAGCGCTGGTGGATTCCGGCGGATTGAATGAAATCAAGGGCATCGGCAAGGGCCTGGCCGCCGCCATTGCCGACATCGTGCGGACCGGTTCCTTCCCGGAGTTCGAGGAGCTGAAAAACGCCACACCAGAAGGATTGCTCGATATCCTCCGCGTCCGGGGACTGGGCGCGAAGAAGGTCCGGGCCATATGGAAGAAACTCGGGATCACCGCGCTGGGCGAGCTGGAATACGCCTGCCTGGAAAACCGGCTCAAGGACCTGGAGGGATTCGGGGAAAAGACCCAGCAGGCGGTCCTGGCGGGTATCCAGCAGCTCCGGCGACACCGCGATTACGTGCATCTTCACCGGGCCCTGGCAGCGGCGGAGGAAGTGGAGGCGGCGCTGCGGGAGTCGTTGCACGTCCGGCGGTTCGCCCGCACCGGCGAGCTGGCACGATTCCGCGAGGTCATTCGGGACGTCATGTTGATCGTTGCTGTTTCCAGCCGCTCCGGGTTGGAAGACGACGTGCGCCGGGTCATGCCGGAAGGGGAAGTTCGTTCCGGCGAAGACGGGTTCACGGTGATCACGTCCAGCGGGATACCCGTTGAGCTCCAGATCGTGCCCGGCGAGGATTTTGGAACACGGCAGTTGATCGGCACCGGCAGCGAAACCTTCCTTGGCTGGCTCCGGGAGAAAGGAGACGTTGAATCCATGCGGGAAGAAAATGAAGAGGACGTGTTCGCGCGGCTGGGTTTGCCTTTCGTTCCCCCGGAACTCCGGGAATCTCCTCCCGCGTCTCTCCCGGAAGCGAAGGACCTGGTGTCGTTCGAAGACCTGCGGCTCATGCTGCACGTGCACACGTCGTGGAGCGACGGCGTTCACTCCATCGAAGAGATGGCGAAAGCGGCGCGGGACATGGGCTTTACGGCCATTGGCATCTGCGATCACAGCCGGTCCGCGTTTTACGCCAACGGTTTGGACGAAGACCGCCTACGGATGCAGCACGAGGAAATAGAGGCTCTCAACGCGAAAGGCCCGGGCGTTCGCATTCTCAAGGGAATCGAGAGCGACATCCCTCCCGACGGCAGCCTCGACTACCCGGACAGTATCCTGGAGACGTTCGATTTTATCGTCGCGTCGGTGCACTCCTCGTTCCGTTTGTCGCGGGAGGACCAGACGCGGAGACTGGTAACGGCGGTACGCAATCCGTTTACCACCATCCTCGGGCACCCGACCGGGCGTCTTCTCCTGGCCCGGCCCGGGTACGACGTGGACATGGACGCGGTGCTGGAAGCAGCGGCGGAATCGAATACCATCATCGAGTTGAATGCCAATCCTCACCGCCTCGATCTCGACTGGAGACTCATTCCCCGGGCGAAGGAACTCGGCGTCAAGTTGGCCGTCAATACCGACGCGCACCGCGTGGAGGGACTGCGCGACATCCGGTACGGCGTGGCCATGGCCCGCAAGGGCGCGGCCACGGCGGAAGACGTGGTGAACACGTGGAGCGTGGAGCGGTTCCTGGAATGGAAACTGCAGGCCGGGAAAAACGGCAAGCCAGGGTAAGCGAGATTGGCGCATTGACGAATAACCAATGGCTCATTTGAAAGTGTAGGAGGGGCTTTGTTACCTCCGTTCTTTGGGTTTACCCCCGAATCTGACCACTGACGACAGACCACTGACGACGGAAAAGGAAACGTTGGAACGTTCGAACGTTATAACGTTCAACCCTATCCCCGATATCGAGTTGTTTAAGGAATATGCATGCCACAAGGAGTAATCCAAAATCGCTCATCGCTGGGTTGAACACGAGGCTGTTATTTCGTAACTTGATTCTTCGACTTTGAGGCCAAGTCCCTCGCAACGTTGCTATGTGCAACCCCGCCAGGTCCGGAAGGAAGCAACGGCCCACATATGAACGTGTGACGGGGGTAAGCTTGGCCTCTTTTTTACGAGAAAAGGCGCGATGTCCGCGCCTTTTCTCATTCGATTCTGTCAACAAAGATCAGGGGATGACGTACGCTTTCAACTCCTGAGTCTCGCCGAAAATCGTAAACGTCTGCAAGTTGAGGATGTTCACGGTGAGGCTTTCCTGCGTGAACGTGACCAGGGCAGACGGATCGTCGGCATACGCATATGTCACGACGATTTCGTACATCGTGCCCAGGATGTTTAGCGAAATCGTGTTGGTGACCTTGTACGTAATGACTTCGTTGCTGCCCACCATGACTTTCAGGTCTTTCTCCACGTACGCCCCCTTGATGGATGCGATCACGGGAACGGTCGCGCCCCCGATGCCGAACACGAGGGTGATCTGTGTGTTGCCGTCCTTGTCCATGGGAAGGTCCCATGTGTATCCCACGCCTTCGGAGAACCGCGCGATCATGTCCCACTTGGGAGAAGGGATGGAAGGCGGTTGATCGACGGGGAACGATGCCACGATCTGGTTGACCAGCGTCTTGAGAATGGACGAGGTGAATCCCCAGATAAACACGTCGCTGGTGACGGGGTCGGTACGAATGAACAGCGTGTCTTTCTTGCCGCTGGCGCCGTCCGTCCCGATCCGGTAGAACCAATCGGTGTACGCGCCCACGGTGGCGCCGCCGCTGCCCCGGAATTCCACTACGTAGTCCCGCTTGGAAGCGACGTCCTTGGAGTTGTCCTCCAACAGGTCGTACCGGTCATATGTGTATCGCGCCGAGTTCTTGAACGTGAGCTGCACCTTGTGTTCTTCCGGGGGATTTGTTCCGTCGTCGCTGCTGCAGCCGCCCAGGACCAGGCCTGCCATGACCAGTCCGAGCAGGGGCAGGAGCGTCTTCGTTCGAAATATCTTCATGGAGCCTCCTCGTTAACTGTGAGTCGATGCTTAAAGCGAGAGCTTGGCGATGTTTCCCTTGACGCCGTCGGCGGATTTTTGCAGCGCCGCCTTTTCTTCATCGGTAAGCTGGACTTCCACGACTTCGATGATGCCGTTGCGTCCGAGCTTGACGGGCACGCCCACGTACACGTCGTTCAGGCCGTACTCGCCTTCGAGCCAGGCCGAGCAGGGAAGGATGCGGCGCTTGTTGTTCACGATGGCGTCCACCATTTCCACGGCGGCGGCGGAAGGAGCGTAGTACGCGCTTCCCGTCTTCAAATGAGCCACGATTTCGCCGCCGCCCTTGCGGGTGCGTTCCACGATGGCGTCGATCTTGTCCTGTGACATGAATTGCGCCAGCGGCACGCCCGCGATGGTCGTGTACCGAGGCAGCGGAACCATGGAATCGCCGTGGCCGCCCATCACGATGGCGCTGATGTCGCGCACGGACACGTCGAGGGCTTCGGCGATGAAGGCGCGGTAGCGGGCGGTATCCAGGATGCCCGCCATGCCGAACACGCGGTGCTTGGGGAAGCCGCTGAGCTTGTAGGCAACGTAGGTCATGACATCGAGGGGATTTGCCACCATGATGATGATCGCGTTCGGGGAAAGCGGCGCGGCTTTTTCCACGCACGATTTCACGATGTTCGTGTTGGCCTGGAGAAGATCGTCGCGACTCATTCCCGGCTTGCGCGGCATGCCCGCGGTCATGACGATGATGTCCGAATTCGCGGTCGGTTCGTAGTCATTCGTTCCGATGACCTTGACGTCCGTGCCCCCGATCGGGGTTGATTCAAAAATGTCGAGACCTTTTCCCTGAGGTATTCCTTCGATGATGTCAACCAGCACAACTTCCTGTGCGAGCTCCTGGTCGACAATGCGCTGGGTTGTAACTTCCCCAACGTGACCTGCTCCGATAACTGTGATTTTCATGACATGTGCTCCCGAGTAAATTCGAGGTGATTATGAAACAAAAAACGGGATGTCTCAGAGAGCATCCCGCTTGCTAAAGGTCGCTTCAACTTGGATAGACGCTGACCCTGGTTCGTGATTTGCTGTAGCGCTCGAACTTCACGACTCCATCCACCAGCGAAAACAGGGTGTCGTCCTTGGCGCGCTTGACGTTGGTTCCGGGATGGAACTTGGTGCCGCGCTGACGCACCAGGATGGTGCCCGCCCGCACGGGTTCGCCGCCGAAACGCTTTACTCCCAGGTACTTGGGATTGCTGTCTCGTCCGTTCCGGGAACTTCCTACACCTTTTTTATGAGCCATCTTTCCTCCGGGTCTTAGCTTGAACGATATCGTTTATCTCGATGTGGGTGTATTCCTGCCGGTGTCCCACCATCTTGCGGTATCCTTTCCGCCGTTTCTTCTTGAACACGATCACCTTGTCGTCCTTGACGTGTTCGAGCACCGTCGCTTTCACGGTGACGTTGTCGAGGACGGGAGCGCCGACCTTGATCGTCTTTCCCTTGGAAAAGAGCTTGACGCTGGAGAACTCCACCACGTCGCCCGGCTTCCGTTCGAGCTTCGGCACGTAAAGGCGATCCGCCTTGTTAACCTTGAATTGTTTTCCTTGAATATCTACTACTGCATACATAAAAACGTACCATTCTGATTATTAGTGTACGGCTTACCAAGTTACAGAATTGCAGCATATAAAGCAATATCCCGCCCGAATCATCGGGAAGATCGTCGTTTCGGCGGCATCCTGGAGGGGCGGATCGAGCGAAAAGACTATTTCCCCGGCTGACGTTCCCGTCGAGTGTCAATGTCCGGCGGGCTCAAGGGTCGCGCGAAAACCTGCACATAGTACATGGTTTTGTCCGAGGGCGAGCGGGCAACGCCGATACCTGCTTCGGTGAATTCCGGCGAGAGAATGTTGTCCCGGTGGGGTTTGCTGGACTTCCAGCGTTCGAGCACGTGCTCAGCCGGTGCAACGGGGACGACGACTTTTCCATGAAAAGTAAACCGGTAGAGGTTTTCTCCCACGGTGGAGTAATCGTACTCCGCACGAGAGACCCGGTCCGGGGGTTCGGAACCGTCGGAGCGGGAGACATGTGAAAGACCGCGGTCGAACCGGGCGAGTTCCTCGGCGTACGCCTGCGCAACGGCAGTCAGCACCTGGTTCAGTTTCAGC
>JALUUP010000523.1 GCA_027021285.1 Bacteroidota bacterium
ACATCGTTTCACATTCCGGAGCGGGACGGTATTTACAATTGTCTTCTTCTTTGCGAAATGCTGGCCAAGAGCCGGAAATCACTCGGCTCCGCGATCCAGGACCTGTTCGTCGAATTCGGACGCATGTATTACGACCGGGTGGATTTCCACACCACGGAAAAAAGAAAGACTGCGATTTTGCGTAAATGTGAGAAAGGATTTGAAGAAATTGCGGGAATGACCGTGCTTTCAACGGAGACTCTTGACGGGTACAAGTTTCGCGTTGACGGAGGGTGGCTCCTGATCCGCGCGTCCGGTACGGAACCCATTCTTCGTTTTTATGCAGAGGCCAATACCGCGGATAAAGTGCAGCGCCTGCTCCAAGCGGCCTCAGAATTGTAGGACATCGGTATTTCGTTCCGATTGCACGCACGATTACAGTTGGTTCCCGTTATGAAATGGGCCTTGGCGCTGTTGCTTCTTACCGTTCCGGATTATGCACACGGTTCGGAAAGCGTGGGTGATTCCACGCGCAGCGAAGTAATGCTTCTTGATGGCAGCCCGGAAGCTTTTTTACTCAGGATCAACCGTTACCCGTATCTCTTTTCCCACGGCACGTTCAGCTTTTCGGATTCAACGTTTCGGGATACACCCGACGCCGCTCGCCTGTGGATACTTGGAGGCACCATGTTCTTGGCCAACGCGGCCATCATGTGGTACTACTTCAACACATTCTACCTGCCCCGGGAGACGGAGCGCTCGAAATGGCACACATACAATGACTGGTACAACGCGGATTTGAACATCGATAAACTGGGGCATTTCTGGGGAACGCAGGCCTATGCCAACACGCTGTATCACATGTTCCGTTGGGCCCGTCTTTCGCCTGCATCATCCATGTACTGGTCATCCGGTATTGCAATCGTGTATCAGCTCGAGATGGAGATGACGGACGCCTTTTACAAGAAGTGGGGATGGAGCTGGTGGGATGTCGCGTTCAACGTAATGGGAGCGGTATATCCCAACCTCCAGCGCGCCTGGCAACCGCTGCAATCGATCCAGTTGAAAATGTCGTATTATCCTTCCCCGGCATTCCGGGACGGCTGGGTTGATTACGCTTTGAAGGATTACGACGGGTTTACGTACTGGCTGGCATTCACGGTTGAGGACTTCCTGCCGGAAAAACTCAAGCCATATTGGCCGGATTGGTTGGGTGTTGCCGTCGGCTATGGAGGAGACCGGGTGTGGAAGGGGCCGAACGCGTACAACAATTATCCCGACGGCACCGGCGCCGGCGATCAGGAATGGTACATTTCGCTTGACTATGATTTGAGAAAGCTGCCCGGCGATTCTCCTTTCCTGAAATTTCTCAAGGAAGAATTGAACCTGATCCATCTCCCGGCTCCCGCCATCCGGTTCACCCCAACAACGATTTACTACGGACTGTATTTTTGAAGTTACCCAGAACGGGGAGCATTTGGAAGAAATGAAAAACGGGAGAATCTTCTCCCGTTTTTGTCGGGGCGAGAGGATTTGAACCTCCGACCTCTGCGTCCCGAACGCAGCGCTCTAACCGGACTGAGCCACGCCCCGAGTTTTGTAGGGAACGACACCGTAGAATTCGCTCCACAAGACCAATAATTTAGAATAATGGCGGTTGATTTGCAACTCCATCCACCGCGGGGATTCAGCCGTTGCTCATTGTTTCTTTCAACATACGGTACAGCATTTCCCGGGCCCTGAAGATGTGCGCTTTTACCGTACCCAGAGGCAAGTTGAGTTCCGAAGCTATTTCCTCGTAACTCATCTCCTGTTGATGACGCATGACGATGACCCGTCGGTACTTTTCCGGCAGGTTTTCGATAGCCTGCGTGATATTCATGGTTTGCTGGCTGCTGACGAGGGGCTTGTCGGGCAGGTACCGAGAATCGGGGATTTCCATCATGTGTTCGCCGTCCTTGGAAGCGATAGGCTTGTGGATGGATAGGGTCTGGAGTTTCTTTTTTCTCAGGTAGTCGATGCAGTTGTTGGTGGCGATTTTATAGAGCCACGTGGAAAAGGCATATTCCTCGTTGAAAGAAGCCAGGGCGTTGAACGCTTTTATGAAAGCTTCCTGCGTAAGGTCTTCAACCATGTCCTGTGAGCCGATCATACGATAAATGAGATGCGAGATTGCTCCCCGGTATTTCTCCATCAGCCGGGAATACGACTCCTGGTTTCCGGCAAGGGCTTCCTTGATCAGCTTGCGATCCTCGATACGGGAAGCTTTTCGGCGCTCTTCTTTGGTTCTGTACAGCATCTTTTCCTTTTCCTGAATTCGAATCTACGGCATTGAGCTGCGGCAAACAAACGATGGAGGGAGAAGAACAGCGGGAAACGGGTAAGAGAAAGCCATCCGGTTTTCATCATGAGAATTCAATACATGCAGGACCCTTCCCCCATTTGAGAATACGGGGCGGGTTTGGTACTTTTGAAAAACGCCTATGAATTCACTGGGAAATGAATGCCAACTACAATAAACATCCTTTTCATCGGCGACCTGGTCGGGAATGCCGGCGTGGACGCCGCGGCCATGTTTTTGCCGTCATTCAAAGAGAAATACAAGGTGGATGTTCTCATCGTCAACGGCGAAAACGCCATGGACGGGAAGAGCATCAGCGCCGCCCAGCTCAACCGCCTGTTTGATTTAGGGGTGCACGTCGTCACAACGGGCAACCACGTTTGGGAGCGGTGGCACATTCGCAAGCTGTTGGACGGCAATCCTAACCTTCTGCGGCCAGCCAACTACCCGAAAGAAAACGCCGGCCGGGGATATACGCTTATTGATACCGGGGTGGCGGGAAAAGTCGGTGTGGTAAATCTCCAGGGGCGGGTGTTCATGTTCGACATCGATTGTCCGTTCAAGGCCGCCGACAGGATCGTGGCCAAACTGCGGGATGAAGCCCGCATCATCTTCGTGGACATGCACGCGGAGGCGACGGCGGAAAAGATCGCGATGGGCTGGTATCTCGACGGCAGGGTCAGCGCGGTGGTGGGCACGCATACTCACGTGCAGACCGCCGACGCGCGCATTCTCCCCGGAGGTACGGGCTATATCACCGACGTGGGTATGACCGGCCCGTACGATTCCGTGGTAGGAATGCGGAAAGACATTGCCATCAAGCGATTCATCATGCAAACACCGCACAAGTATGAAATCGCGAACAACGACGTGCACATGTGCGGTGTTTTCCTGAAGGTTGAAGCCGCCACCGGCAAAACTATTCACATTGAAAGTTTCGTTTACCCGGAGTTCAATGCGCATGGCGAAAATAATTGACGGCAAGGCAATTGCCGAAACGATCAAGCAGGAAGTCGCGGAAAGGACTCGTCGTTTGAAAGAAGCAAACGGGCTGACACCCGGCCTGGCCTTTTTGCTCGTGGGTGAAAATCCCGCTTCACAGGTGTATGTTCGCATGAAAGGGAAAGCCTGCGAAAAGGTGGGCTTTCATTCCGTAACTCTTGAAAAGCCCGCGAATATTTCGCAGCGCGAGGTGCTGGAAATCATCGGGAACTGGAACCGCGACCCTGCTATTCACGGCATTCTCGTGCAGCTTCCGCTCCCATCGCGTATCGACGAGAACGCGGTGATAGAAGCCATCGATCCACGCAAAGACGTGGACGGGTTCCATCCCGTGAACATGGGAAAACTCGTCGTCGGGGTGCCGGCGTTGCGGCCCTGTACGCCCGCGGGTATCCAGGAACTGCTCATCCGAACGAACGTGGAATTGCGTGGAAAGCACGTGGTCGTGGTGGGCCGCAGCAACATCGTGGGAAAACCGATCGCCAACATGCTTCTCCAGAAGAAGCCGCACGCGAACGCCATCGTCACCGTGTGTCATACCGCCGCTGAAGATATCGCCATGTACACGCGCCAGGCCGACGTCCTGATCGCGGCCATGGGGCGGCCGGAAGTGATAACCGGTAACATGGTGAAACCCGGATGCGTGGTCATCGACGTGGGGGTAAACAGGGTCGATGATCCAACCAGGGAGAAAGGGTACCGCCTGGCAGGCGACGTCGATTTCGCTTCGGTTGAGCCGGTTGCCTCGGCGATCACGCCGGTGCCGGGCGGAGTTGGTCCCATGACGATTGCCATGCTAATGCAGAACACTTACCAGGCGGCTGCCTGGATGGCCGGTAATGCCTGAAATCGATTCACGAAAACTGCGCTCGTACTATGATAGATTTTACAAGGAGGGCGATTTCCGCTATTATTCCGAGGAACTTTCCACGACCATGTTAAGAACACTGCTGGAGAAGCTCCGGTTACGGCCCGGCAGCAGTATCCTCGACGTCGGTTGCGGTACCGGGTATTACGCGGAGTTGCTTTCAAAACTGGGTATGCGCACAACAGGCGTGGATGTAAGCATCAGCGGTTTGCATAAAGCGCGTATGCGGTACACGGCTCTGCCTTTAGTATGTGGCGACGCCAACCTCCTCCCGTTTCGAAAAGAAGAATTTTCCGCTGCCTTTCTCTTTGGATGCAGTCTCATGAATACTGCAAACAACTTGCACATGTACCGTTTGCTGTCCGAAAGCGCGTTCTTGGTGCGAGCTGGCGGATGGATCGTGGCGACGTCGAGTTCGGATTTTTCCGGGAAAACGAAAGGGGGCTGGTTGCAACATCTTCCTGACGATTTCCGGCGCGTTACGAGGATGTTCAGTGAGAGCCGTTCATTCCTCTGGATAACGCATCCTCGCTTGTTCGCCTTGCGGGGATTGGCGTTGCATCGGCTTGTACAGACGTTGTTGCGCCTGACGCCGTTGCGATTTCCGCGCATGATTATCTGTGCCATTCAGAAACCAGAAGCTGGATCATCAGAAAACTGGGAGAACTCATGAACATCGGGATTCTCAAGGAAAAATTTGAAAACGAGGAGCGGGTCGCTCTGACCCCCGCCGCCGTGGAAAGTCTCGTTTATGCCGGGAACAACGTGATCGTGGAGCGTAACGCCGGCGCCGCTGCCAAGTTCACCAATGATTCCTACCAGGAAGCGGGCGCTACTGTTGCCTACTCTTCCGAAGAAGTGATCGGGCGCAGCGACATGATCGTCAAGGTCATTCAGCCTGATGACGAGGAACTGGCACTGCTGCATGAGGGACAGGTCTTGTTGTCGTTTCTTCATTTCGGAGTTGCCACTCGTGACTTTATAGGAACGCTGGAGAAGAAGAACATCACCGCCATTGCCTTCGAGCTGATCGAGGATTCTGACGGGTAC
>JALUUP010000524.1 GCA_027021285.1 Bacteroidota bacterium
CCATTGGCGCATCGGGAGTGCGGCCCATGAGAAAAAGCAGGAGGGAATGCGCGCCGGCCACGGCGGACTTGCTCAGAAGCACACGCGACGGACGTTCCTCGCTGTGCGTGTAAGGAATATTGAGCCCCATGCCGCCGGTGCCGCTCGTGCCGATTTTCACGTAGGTCTTGGTTCCGGCCTCCACCATCGAATTGTAGATGACCTGGATGTGGCGAATAAGCTGGGGCACGTACAGCGTCCCCAAAAGCGATTCCACCGTGTCTTCCAGGTTGTGCTCCTCTCCTCTCCTGGCGGCATCCATCTCTTTCATAACCTCCCGCGCCACCTGGAACACGTTCTGGTACGCGATGCCCGTGGCCGAATTGATACAATCCACGAGGATGTCCGGTTTGAAGCGGGAAATGACCTCGTAAAGAGCCGAAGCCTGGAGGATATCATCGTTGAGCTCGTCCAGCACGTCGTGGATGTACAGGGAGCGCTTTTCGCTGTCGGTGAGAATTTCTTCACGGGGGAGATCCTTGAACTCCGAGCGAACAAAAATATTGCCCCACCAGGGGACGAACCGGTCCGCGCCGGCGTCGGGATATTCTTCGTACAGCTTCGCCACCGCCTCGCGGGCTTCATGCTCGCGCAGCGACGTGACCACGATCTGGCGGGGTTCGTATTCCATGAGTTTCCGGCATACGGCTGAGCCCACCAACCCCCAGCCGCCCAGTACGACGATTGATTTTCCTTGAATGTCCATGTACGATGTGACCCTTTCTGATGAAGAGGTACGCTGGGATTACGCATCGGGTAATGCGCATCTATCAAGCTAAGTTATTCATTCACGGGATGACTTCAAAAGTACGGGCGCGTCCCCTTCGGCGCAGGCGCACGGAACCCGCCGACACTCTTGTTTGGAGTGTTCGAAACAAAAACCGTTCGATTTCAGGTTTACTTCTACATGCTTTTTTTACTAATATGAAGTTCCATGAGACGAAATCCCGAAATGATCGCACACTCTACGAACAAGCACGTCGCAGCTACGGCGCTTCTGGCGGCCCTGTCTTTCCTCGTCGTTTCCTGCTCGACGCCGAAACTGGAAGAACGGCAGGTCCCTCCACCTGATTCCATCGCCGCCCCCGGATGGGCGCAGGGCATGGCTGTGTACGCCATCGACGTGGATCGCTTCAACAACGGCAATCGTTTCAATGATCCGCCGGGTACGGACAGGCGGCGCAAGAACCACTCCGCCGACCGTCCTTTCGGTGGGGACCTGTTCGGCATCCGCCAGCGAATCTGGTACCTGCGGAGCCTGAAGATCAACGCCGTCTGCCTCAGTCCCGTGTTTACGGGCAACCTCGACCCGGACTATCCCACCTCGGACTACCTGAAAATCGATCCCGCCTTTGGAACCGAAAAAGACCTGGAAACCGTCGTTGCCAAGTGCCATGAAAACGACATCCGCGTCATCCTGGACATCAACCTCGTCTACACCGGCACGGAGTTCTTCGCTTTCCGGGATGTGCTGCAACGCCAGGATTCGTCGCAGTACCGTTCCTGGTTCTTCATCTCGGATTTCCCGGTTCGTCGCCAGGATCCGCCGCCATACCGATCGTGGCGCGGACGCGGCGATCTGCCCTTGCTCAACACCGCCTCCCCCGCTGTGCGAAAATACCTGTTCGACGCCATCCGGAAGTGGACGGCGCCTGGTATAGACGGGTGGCGCGTGCTCAATGCGGACGCCTTGCCGGCGGATTTCCTGAAAGCCCTGCGGGAGTTCATCAAGAGCATCGATCCCGACCTCCTCCTCATCGGCGAAGTACGGGACAACGTCGCGGCCCGTCTCCAGGGCGACGAATTCGACGCCGTGCAGGACGAAGGATTTCGCCGCGCCGTCACGGGCTTTTTCGCCAGGGACTCCCTCGCCCCCTCGCAATTCGACGCCGCAATACGGAATCGGTTCAAGCAATTTCCCTCCCTGGTACCAGCCGCAGCCTGGAACACCGCAAGCAACCCGCACGGGAAACGCTTTCTTTCCATATGCGAGGACAGCATCAAACGGGCGCTCCAGGCTGCATTCTTCCAGCTAACGACGCCGGGCACACCGGTCATCCATTACGGCGAAGAAATGGGACTGGCCGCTCCCGGCGACAACCGCCCGCCCATATCGTGGGAACCGTCGGACTGGAACAACACGGTCATCAATCATTACCGAAACCTCCTCGCTCTTCGGCGGGAATACCCGATCCTGCGTTTCGGAGCTTTCTCAAAACTCCTTGCCGACGATGTTTCCGGCGTGTACGCCTACGAGTTGCGGTACAAAAACCGGCGGGCGGTGTGTGTCCTCAACCGCAGCGACGTCCACGTTGATGCAACGCTGCCACTCCCTGCCTTGAGATGGCGCGAAAAGATGTTTGGAAATCTCTACCAGGGTACGAAACAGGGCCTGCGCGTCCGGTACATTCCTCCCCGCTCCTCCCTCCTCTTCCTCCAGGAATAACTACTACATTCTCGAAAGGTACCGTTGGTCTCCGATTTGTCATTCCCGTGAAAGCGGGAACCCAGGAACACAAGCCTTCGCCTTTGCAATGTTGCCCCCCGCTCTTTACTTTAATACACGGCTTCAAACGACAATGATCGTCTGTTAACATAGACCGTTCAACAATGCCTGAATTGCCAACCCGTGTCGATTCTTTTTCGCAAAGACGACAGCATGTTGATCCGCAAGGGAATTTGTTCACGCACGATTTATTGGAGGTCGCCATGCAGAAGTCAATGTTACCGTTTCTGATCGCAGCGTCATTGCTCGCCGTTTCCGCCCACGCGCAATCCCCTGCACCCGCACAACCGTCCGCCAACGCATTAATCGTTACCAGCACGGGTGATTCCGGCCCAGGCACACTGCGCGAAGCGCTTCTCAACGCCTTGAGCAATCCCGGTCCCGATTCCATCCTTTTCAACATACCGGACAGCGACCCCGGATTCGATCCCGCGACAGGTTCCTGGTTCATTACTCCCAGCACGTTCCTGCCCGAACTTCTCGATGAAACGGTTATCGATGGCGGATCACAGAGGCGGTTCCAGGGCGACCGCAATCCCGTCGGACCGGAAATCTTTATCGACGGTAAAAACCTCTCGAGCGGATCGGGGTTTGTCATTGCCGACGCCCGCAACTGCATCATCTCGGAAGTCGGTATCGTCAACTTTCACGAGCGGGGAATCAATATATACGGAAAGAAAGCGACGGAGAACATTATCCGCGGGTGTTTCATCGGCATCGATCCGACGGGCACCATGGCCATGTCCAACAAGCTCGATGGCATCCTCATCTCCATGCAGGCGCATCACAACTGGATAGGGGGCCCTGACAAAGAAGACGCAAATTTCATCGGGGGAAGTTACGCGGATGGTATTGCCATGGGGGCTACCAGCTTCAATGTCGTCGAAAACAACTTCATCGGGTGCGGTCCGAAACTCGATCCCGTGCCGAACAAATGGAACGGCATCCGCCTTTTCAACAACAACGATCACCACAGGATCGGGCCGGGAAACATTATCGCGTTCAACAAGAAACACGGCATCTTCCTGGATGGATTGGGGAGTACCAACGGCGCCCATTTCAACACTATAACCGCCAACAGTATCTTCTCCAATGAACAGAAGGGTATTGCGCTCGACGCGCAATCGAACGAACAAATCCAGGCTCCCGTCATTACGGGATATTCCGGCGGGACGGTGACGGGCACCGCCCTCCCCGACGCCCACATAGAAATATATTCGGATGATGAAGACGAGGGGAAATTCTTTGAAGGCGAATCCGCGACAGACGCGACGGGTGCGTTCACGTGGACCGGGCCGATTCGCGGAAGATACGTCACTGCCACGGTGACTAACGGCAACGGTTCAACGTCGGAGTTTTCGCAACCCCTCCTCGTCACGGCCGCGCAGCCACTTCGAAACGCCGCTTTATCGCCACGCCTTTACCAGAACTACCCCAACCCGTTCCGGGACCGAACGGACATTGCGTTTGAACTCACCACGCGGTCCCGCGTCGTGCTTCGCATCAGCGACGTGCTCGGGCGCGAGGTCATAAAATTGGTGGATAATATCATGCCCGCCGGGATGCACAGCGTGACGTGGAACGGCGCAGACGCCACGGGACACCTGCTTCCCCGAGGAGCATATTTCTGTAGGATGTTCACCGGCAACTCCGCCCGGTTCATAAGGATGGCGCTGACACCCGCGCTGAAATAGACTTTCTCTTCTCGCGTATCGCCTGCCCATGTATTTCTTCACAAGGAATCGTACTTTTAGCGGGTATGAAAACGAAACTCGGCATACATGGCTGACGTCGTCCTGGAGCGCGTAACCAAGACGTTCGACAAAAACGTCGTCGCGGTGAACGATCTGTCCCTCCGTGTGAGCGACGGGGAGTTCATCGTCCTGGTCGGTCCGAGCGGGTGCGGCAAGACGACGACCCTCCGGATCATCGCCGGGTTGGAAGACCCCACCAGCGGGAGCATCAAAATCGGCGGACGCGTTGTGAACGACGTGCCGCCCAAGAACCGCGACATCGCCATGGTGTTCCAGAACTACGCCCTCTACCCCCATATGAGCGTGTACGACAACATGGCCTTCGGCCTGAAACTTCGCGGGTTTCCGAAAGCGGAGATCAAATCGAGAGTGCATGAAACGGCGGAACTGCTGGGTCTGACCGACCTGCTGTCGCGCAAGCCCCGCGCCCTCTCCGGCGGGCAACGCCAGCGTGTCGCACTCGGCAGGGCCATCGTGCGGAAACCGACGGTCTTCTTGTTCGACGAGCCCCTGTCCAACCTCGATGCCAGGCTGCGGGTACAGATGCGGGCGGAAATCAAGAAGCTGCACGCGCAGCTCAAGACCACGATGGTGTACGTGACGCACGACCAGGTGGAAGCCATGACGATGGGAGACCGCATCGTGGTCATGGACTCAGGTTCGATCCACCAGGTTGACGAACCGCTGAACATCTATCACCATCCCGCCGACGTGTTCGTGGCCGGATTCATCGGCAGCCCGGCCATGAATTTCCTCACCGTGAATATTCCGGTGGACGACCCCCTGCATGCCGAAGCCGGCAACCTGCGTCTAACCCTTCCCGGTGCAGCGCAATCGATCCTGGAGCGGTACCGGGGCGGAAATCTCGTGGCTGGCATACGACCGGAGCACTTGTCTTT
>JALUUP010000525.1 GCA_027021285.1 Bacteroidota bacterium
GCTGGTGATGAACGCAAAACGGCCCGCGGTAGTCATGGACGGAAGATTCAAGGTCGTGTCAAACCATTGATCGGGCTGAAGATTGCCGACGCTTGTCGTCAACACGCGGGTGCGAACCTGTCCGGGGCCCAACTGGTCGAGGCTGACGGTGAACGCTCCCGACGGGCTCTCGCCGGTGTTCAGGATTCCGAGGTGGAGTCGGGGAACGTCACCGAAATCCAGCGTGTCGGTTTCAAACCATACAGACTGGTAGTTGAGTGTGAGTTCGGGAAGCCGTTCGTATGCTATTGACCATCCATCGAGAACGGGACGATCCTGGTTGGGCGATGGGATCAATTTCGCCGCTAGGCGGATGCGAGGATATGTTGCGGCATCCAGGTCTGTGAGCGAAATACTGTCTTTCGCCATGTCCCGTACTACGACGGTGTCCTTGCCGGCGCTGTCCTTCGCGAAGACGCTCACGAGCACATTACCGGCCAAGGCCGCTTTCTTTTTCACAAGGGCGTATTTCCAGCGCGAAGCGGGGCCCGCCCACGGTGAGATGACGAACCCCGTGTCGGCCCGGGCTTCGATCACCGTGTCGATGATCGCTTTGCCGGTAAAGACCCGCGCAAAAGCTTCCGGCGCCGTTCCGGGTGCGGCCCCTTTTCGTCCAAGCAGCGCCCACGAGCTGTTCGGCTGAACACTGTCGATGAAGACGCTGCCCAAAGAACGAAGAGGCGCTCGCACCTTCTCCAGGTTGGCCGCGGGATCGTCTGCGGCGACGATGGCGACGAATCGACCGCTGGAGATCGTTTGCAGTAATGTCGCCAGGGAATCGGCATGGGCGGGCGAAGAGGCGGTTTCGTAAATGCCGGTGTACAGGACGCGCAAAGTGGAGCTGTCCAGTACGGCGACACCGAATCCGCTGAATATTGAATCCGGCAGGAGGTTGATCCCGTCCAGGAATACGCCACCGCTGTTTCCGTCGTACCGTCCCGCCGACGAAAGACGAAGGTGGCGGGAAGAGGGCGGCAGGGTAAGGGCGCCGTTTCGAAACACCACACCGCGAACCTGGTTTTGCGCCAGGTCGATCGAATCGCGTTGCACGAACGCGAGGTCGTCTCGTAAATCGTGGAACCGGTACGTGTCGATGAAGACCGGATCGGGTTGATCCAGGGCCGCGCGCCAGAACCAGCTCCCGCCGGGGGGCAGGTTCGAAGGCAGAGTGTCGAGGGTGGTAACGGTCTTTCCGAAGGGCGCGGAGACGACGACCGGCTGAAGGAATTCGGGGTTCGCGTCGAATTCGAACCGCACGCCGTTGATATTCCCCGGTGATACCACGGGGTTGAGAATACGCACCGGTTTGAAACTTCCCGACGCGTATTCAAGCGGAGCGTTTGCAGCGCGCAGGTACGTGCCAAGCACTGTGTAGGAGAACGCGGCGACATTATCGTCCTCGGAAATCTCGTCAAGGCGCCGGTCCGGATCGAGACGGATTTCCAGGCGTCGCTCGCCGGCTTCCCGTTCCACGGGGACGGCCACGTGAACGGTATCCACGAGGCGGGGCAAGGCGATCATCCTGGAAAGCGTGTACGCTTCCTTTCCTTGCCGGTAGTCCGTGATGAGAACGCGCAGTGAATCATCCGTGCGCAATCCGAAGTTCGCCACCGCGATAGCAAAGCGAAGACTGTCCATGCCGTCGGTAAAGATTTCCGTTGCCGGGATGATCCACTCGTCCCGTACGACCGGGTTTGGTTTCTCGGGCAGTGTAAGTTTGACGATAGGGTCTCCAACTAACGTGTTGATCTGGATCTCGACTCGCGTTGACGGCGTGACGCCCAGTGTCCTGAGCAACTCGCGTTTCCCGTCCGCGTGTGCTTCGCCAATGCTCTCCGATCGGTTCCTGATCAGAGCCTCGTAGAACCGGTAGTGCAGCTCGGCTCCCGCCGAAATGAATCCGAAAGCCGTATTGCCGATGTAACAGATGGCGTGGTTTTCCAGCGGGAGGACGAAGTCCTCGCTGAACGGCTGTACGTCGGGTTCGGCGAATCGCCCCGAAGCACATCCGAAATCGGTTACCAGGCCGTACCTGCCGTACCTGTTCCGCACTTCTGCGGCGTCAGTGATGCCGTTGTCCCAGTAGCGGGTGGCGCTGTGCCCGACATACGATACAATGATCCCACCTTCATCGATGGTTTGCTTTACGAATTCCTCGGGAAAGGGACCGAAATTGGACGGTGGATCGGCCGTCTTGTACAGGTGGGTTGCCCGTCCCGCCAACGGATCCGGAAGAACCAGGAGGTTGATGACCCGGTTGTTGATGAGCCGGTAACCTTGCAAGACGGATTCCGGTTCGTTGTAATCCCCTCCCGTCATGTGGAGGGTGGTTTTATTCCACAGGTCCACCGGTTGGCGCAGGTATGCCTCGTGCTTGGCCTTGTATGTGATTATGCCGGCGGAGCTGGCAACCGGCAACCGCCCCACCGCAAGACGTGGATACAGGGCCAGCGAATCGAACGAGACAAACCAGGAATCGCTGACCGGGAAGCCGTAGGAAGGAACGTAGTTCGCGCTGAACGTCCCCCGCGTGTTTTTATAGTTGTAGTTCGCGTCTCCCACGAGGAACAGCCAGCGAGGCGGTGTATCCTTCCAGGATCGAAGGACGTCGCGCATGAACAGTTTGATTGATTCCGGGTTGAATATTCCGAAGCTGTAGTTGTCGTAAATGTCCTCGACGTCAACAACGCGCGTTGTGACGTGGTACTCGCGCCGAATGAATTCCGTGTAATTCTCGACGGCGGCGTGGAACGCGCGGGTCGTGACAGCGAGGTATTCCGCTTGCTGAGAAGGGTTTCGCAAGTCGGCAACGATCGTGCGGGTACCAGGGGGAGGTTCGTTGAGATCGTGTACCGGGCGGACCAGGTACCTGGCGTTGCGTCGAAGTGTGTCCACGAACAGCAATCTGTACGGGTTCGTTCCGGACACCGACAGGGGCGCCAATACCGCTCCGCCGTTTGCGTCCAGGCGAAGGATGAGGATATCGGTGGTGGTGAAAGAGTCGATGGAGACGATCATGGGCGTGCCGGCGATGGCGTCGTCCACGGTGACGGAAATCCGGTTGTCGCGTGCGACGAGGTAGCGAGGGTATTCGACGTCGAACCAGTCGAATACAACGCGGCTGTGCCCCGTCTCCTGGACGTTGATGCTTTCAAGGCGCATGGAATCGATACCGTTTCGCAACATACCGGCGGGCACGAGAGTGGAGATAAGGACCTGCTCGCCGAGGTTGAACGTGCTCGAGTCAAGCGCCGGACCGTCGTTTATGGAGACGCGGACACGGTGGTTTGGCCTGATATCACGTCGTCCCTGGTAGCTGGCGACTTTCACGAGGAGTCGCGCCGGAGCCGCCGGGTTCAGGTTGTCGATCTCGAAGGGAAACGCCAATGATTGTCCCGGGTTGAGCCAATCTTCAATCCACGTGTCCTCCGACGTCCAGTCCGGGAGAACCAATCGTTCGGTGTTGGTCGAGAGAAACTCCAGCGACCGGTCTTCTTCGTGGTGCAGCAGCTCGCGTGACCATGTGAGAGTATCAAGCGGCAGGGGATGGTTGAAGGTCGCCTCATTGTATCGCTTTCCCTTTCCGGTGCCAAAGAACAGCCAATAGGCGGTCGAGTCGGAATAGCGGTCGAGGTATTCAGGGTACGGATCGTCGAGGCGAACGGGAAGGTGCCGGTAACCATCCTCGGTGTAATTGCGATAGCCGTAAAACAGGAAATACGAGCTGTCGGTGAATGCACCGGCGTCCAGGTTAACGGGCAGCAACGAAACTTCCTTTCCCTTACGGAACAGCTTGACCGTTGCGGGATCGACGGTGGCGGTGTTTATGCCTGCGCTCTCCAACCAGGCTTTCGTGATTTTATACACCTCGTCTTTTCGAATGAAGAATTTCACGCTCGGACCGCTGCGATTAATCCACGAACCCGAGGTGTCCAGGTCCGGTGTGATTTTTACGTAAAGGCTGTCTGTGGGAGAGGATCGGGCTGCGAAGCTGGAAGCGCTCAGGATAACCAGTATGACAATACAACCGGATCTGAACAGTGAGAACGGGCGGGTGATGATATGCAGTGTACAATTCCGGTTCACGCTGTTCTCACGGAGTGTTTTCCGGCGGTGATTTTACCTCTCGTCGTCATGGTATTTGTTGTCGTGTCGACAGAAGCGAGACTGCGCATTGGTTATATCTTCCACGTCAAGTTACATGATTGCCGTGACATTTGTAAAGAAGGAACGGCTCAGTTGGAAAAAATTGCAATTGCATTCTGTATTTAGGTTTCAGCATCTCCCGGATTCAGCCAATTTCATTATAGACGGTGTTGTGCAAGGCTGGAATGATGTTTGATGACTAATAGTGATGCAGGATGAGACCTGAGATAAATATTCGCATGATAAGAAGATTCTTGTTATTCGCCATCCTGGGATTTGCACTTGCTGGAGCGGCATTCCCTTTGTTCGCTGCAACCACGACATGGACCGGAGCGGTAAGTACGGACTGGGGTAACAGCGGGAACTGGGATAATGGCGTACCAACCCAGTCCGTCAATGCCGTCATACCCGGGAACCCCAGCGGTGGGAGATTCCCGGTCATCAGCGGCGGATCGTATAAGACAAGAAAACTCACCATCGAAGCCAACGGGGAAATGACACAGACGGGCGGGACGCTCGAAGTGAGAAGGGATTTTGTTGTCAATTCCGGAGCGACGGTCACTTTTACCGATGGCACCCTGTTATGCGACAGAAGACTCACATTGGAAGCAAACGGAGCCTTTATACAACGAGGCGGTACGGTTTATGTCAATTGGAAATTAAAACTCAACGTAGGCGCTTCGTACACGCTGACGGCTGGAGACCTGACCGTCACGGATATTCTTGACATATCGAATGGAGGGGCTTTCACCCAAAGCGGTGGAGCTGTGATCACTACCGACGATATCAAGGTCAGGGACGGTGCGTCGTACACGCTGTCAGGGGGAACAGTTTCCACAAACAGGAATCTGGAACTTTTTGACACCGGAACGTTTGCACAGGGCGGTGGGACGGTCACCATTTTGAAGGATTTTTCTGCCAATGCCCAAAGCGTATATACACAGACCGGCGGTCTCATGCAGATTGACGAGGATTGGAAAAATGAGGGAT
>JALUUP010000526.1 GCA_027021285.1 Bacteroidota bacterium
CGTGATTTGATGAATTCGGTCCGCGCTTCTTCCATGTGGATACAGACACGCGTTATCTCCGGGAAGTAATCCTTGATTCGTTTTTCGATCTGTTCCGCCGCGTCGTGTGCGCTCTGAAAGCTCGTTCCGTGAGGGAACTCGATATCCATGTTCAGGACGATAAAACCAGCCATGCGCAAAAGCGCGATGTTGTGCGGCATTAGTCCGAACTGACCGACGATCCAGTTGATGGTGGTTGTAGGGTCCTCGTTTTTCGAAGCGACGGGTTCGGAATGAACGATGACGTCTGCGCGGGGAAGAAGTTCGTGGATAGAGTCTTCAACCGCGGACATGATGGCGTGCGCGTCGTCGAACGATGTCGTTCGTTGGATACCGATAACCGTATCAACGAACGTCTGCGATCCGGCCTGCCGGACACGAAGGCTTCGAAGTTCTTCCACTCCCTGGACCGCGGCGATGACAGATCGTATTTCCGCGTCGAGTCCGGACGGCACCCGGTCTATCAACGTGTCGAGCGTCTTTTTCCCCAGCCGGAAGCTGACGTAGATGATGACGAGAGAAACGAAAAGCGCCGCGATAGCGTCGCCTTCGGGAAAGCCGACGAGAACGAACGCCAGTCCCGCCAGGACAACGGTGGAACTCCAGATGTCGGTCTGGAAGTGGAGCGCGTCGGCGTGTAGTGCCTGGCTGTTGTACTTGTTTGCCACGCGTTTCAGCGCGCGGCTGCGGGATATGTCCGCGATGATGGCGAGAATCATGACCCCAAACGACCACACGTTGACTTCTATCTGCAGTCCGCCGCCGCTCAGGCGCTGGATGGCTTCGTAAATAATCCATCCGCACGTTACAAGGAGAAGGAGTGTCTCCAGCAGGGCGGAAAGGTTTTCGATCTTCCCGTGGCCGAAATGGTGATCCTTATCGGGAGGGCGGTCGGCGATGCGCACGGCGAAGTAGGTAATCAGCGCGGCGACGAGATCGAGTCCCGAATGCGCGGCTTCCGAGAGAATGCCCAGCGAACCCGTCCACAGACCCACGGCAAGTTTTCCACCGGTCAGTAGAAGGGCGACAACGACGGAGCTGACCGCGACGCGGGTTTTTTCCCTCCGCATCGTCTGTAGAAACTCATGGCTTTGGTCAGTTATCATGTCTCGTCATCACGTGGTTCGTACCGACGATACATACGCTCGCGGTTTGATGAATATAGACATTTTATGCATGTTTGTATGAACGCGTACGAGATGTGCTTTCATGTATTGTTACGTACGGACAGTTCCCGACCCCAAATCATAGTACTTGAGGTTTTGTATGGCAGACGAAAAAAAGATGAAAGGGTTACCCATAACCCTGATTATGCTGCTTTCGCTTGTTGGAGCCGGTTTGTTGGCCATGGTTCTCATGTTCGTTGGTGTCTTCTGAGAATCGCTGGGAAGCGCCAGCAACTTCCCTCAAGTATCTACAATGCTCTTTCGCTCCGGGCCCGCGCCCGGAGCTTTTTGAATGCATCGAGTACGGTTGCGACGGGCAGTTCCTTCATGCACGGTGTCCCGATGGAGCACCTTGTCTGGTTGCAGGCGATGCATCCCAGGTCTTCTTTGCGAATCCACGAATGAATCCCGCCATACGGCCCCTGGAGGAAGGGATTCGTCGGGCCGAAGATACCAAGCGTGGGAATACCGAGCGCGGCGGCAATATGCATGGGGCCCGTGTCGTTGCTGATGACGTAATGACACAGGCTCAGCAAGGCTCCGAGTTCGGCCAGCGTTGTCGCGGGCGGGATGAACGCATCATGCCGCATCCGTTTCCTGAATTCGATCGCGTGTTCGTATTCACCCGGTCCCCATACGATGAGAATACGGGCGTTGACCTCTTCGACCAATCGGTCGGCGAGTTCCGCGAAGTTGTCGAAATCCCAACGCTTTGTTTCCCACGTGCCGTGCGGGTTGACCGCGATCAGTGGCCCGTCGTCTCTGAATTCCCGGAGCAGCGCTTTCATACGCGACCGTGCCTGTGTATCGACGGGGAAGAACGGCTCGACCGGCTCTACCTCGATTCCGATATGTCGCACTGCGTCGAGGTTGAATTCCACGTTGTGAACGATGTCGCTGCGTACGGGTACCTTGATGTTGTACGCATAGCCGCGCCCGCGAAAGGGAAAACCGACCCGGTACCGCGCCCGTGAAAAGAACGCCATCTGGGCGGAACGGGGATTTCCGAATAAATCGATGACGAGATCGAATCGTCTCTTGTAAAGCCCGTAAAAGAACGACAGCGGATTGTCCTTCCCGGGGTTGAACACGAGGACTTCGGTGATTGCGGGATTGCCTTGCACAACGGCAGCCGCCGGGGGCTCAGTGAGAAATGTTATTTCGGCATCGGGGAAACACCTGCGGAGGTTGGCTGCCGCGGGCGTGGCGAGCAAAACATCCCCGACCGCACGCAGCTTGATGACGAGGATCCTGCGTACTTGCTGTTTGTCGATGGAAAGTGGCATCGGGTCTGTGAACGATATGCTCTTCCGGTGGAAGGGTTTTTAATTGCGGCTTTCTGTAACGATGCGTTCTGTGTCGCGGGCGATGACCAGTTCTTCGTTTGTCGGAATGACGAGAACCCTGACCGGGCTGTCGTCCGTGGTGATCTCGCGCTCACGGTCGCCTTCAGTGTTCTTGCCGTCATCCAGATGAATTCCCAGGAACGTCAAGTCCGAAAGCACTTCGCGCCTGACCCGCGAGCTGTTTTCACCTATCCCGCCGGTGAAAACGACCGCATCCACTCCGCCCATGGCGGAGGCATACGCCCCGATGTACTTCTTGATACGATAGCAAAACATTGTAAAAGCGGTCATGGCTTTCGGGTTGCCTTCCGCCACTGCCTGTTCAATTTCCCGCATATCGCCGCTTTCCCCGGACACGCCGAGCATGCCGCTGTGTTTATTGAGCAACGTCGTCGCTTCGCTCAGCGCCAGGCCTTCCTTTCCCATGATGTACAGGATGATGGAAGGGTCGAGATCGCCGGAACGGGTTCCCATGAGAAGCCCTTCGAGCGGGGTAAAACCCATGCTTGTATCAATCGACCGGCCTCCCTTGACCGCTGCCATGCTGCATCCGTTTCCGAGGTGACAGGTAATAATGCTCAATGATTCGAGAGGTTTGTTCAGGAGGCGTGCCGTCCGGTCCGAGACGTACCTGTGCGACGTTCCATGAAAACCGTACCGTCGTATTTTGTAGCGCTTGTACAACACGAACGGAAGCCCATAGAGATACACGTGCTTCGGCATTTTCTGGTGAAACGCCGTATCGAACACCGCAACTTGCGGCACGCCGGGCAAGTGTTTTTCGCATGCCTTGATGCCGCGAATGTTGTGCGGATTGTGCAACGGCGCCAATTCGATATTGTCGTGGAGCACCTGCATCACATCGGGAGTGATCAGTACGGAATTGGAAAATGTTTCGCCTCCGTGCACCACTCGGTGCCCGACCGCATGGATTTCACTTTTATCCTTGATGACGCCGTGATTCGGGCTCAAAAGGACAGCGAGTACGTACTCGATGCCTATAATATGATCGAGTATCTCTCCACTCAATTTTATGGTGTGGCCGTCGTGACGGGTGTGCGTCAGTACGGCCCCCATCATCCCGATACGGTCGATGACGCCCCGGGCGAGTGTTTTTCCTTCTCCCGGATTGATGAATTGGTATTTGATTGAAGAACTTCCGCAGTTCAGTACAAGGACGTTCATCAGGTATCTCCTTTGTTCGATGACTCGATACGCTTGCCGTTGGAATCGTACCTGAAAAACCCTTCCCCGGATTTCTTGCCAAACTTCTGCTCCCGAACGAGTTTACGAAGCAAGGGACAGGGGCGGTACCGTGGTTCTCCGAGCTGGTGGAATAGAGCTTCCATCATGGCAAGTACTTCCTCCAACCCCATGCCGTCGGCGATCTCCAGCGGCCCCATCGGAAGGTTGAGCGCAAGACGCATGGCTTTGTCGATATCTTCCGCCGATGCCACGCCTTCCATCAGGATGTGCATGGCTTCGTTGAGCATGGGAATAAGGACACGGGTAACGATGAATCCCGGGTACTCGAACACCTCGACGGGAACTTTTCCGACGCGCTCCATGAGTTCCTTTGTTCGCCGGAAAGTCTCATCCGAAGTATGCAGAGCACGCACGATTTCCACGAGCTGCGTTTTCGGCACGGGATTGACGAAATGCAGACCGATGACGTTTTCCCTGTGCTTCAGGTGCCGGGTGATTTTCGTCAGGCTGAGGGTACTGGAATTCGAAGCGCAGATGGTTCCGGGACGAACAACGGTCTCCAGTTTCTCGAACAAGCGCTGTTTCAAATCGAACTTTTCGTCCACTGCTTCAACGACGAAATCCACGTTTCTGCATTCTTCGATATCCGTCGTAATCTTGATACGGGAAAGAATGCTCTTTTTCTCTGCCTCGGTCATGGCCCAGCGCTGGATTTCCCTGTCCATGTTTTCGTTCAACCCGTTTCGCGTGCGCTGGACGCAGTCCTCGTCTTTCTCGACGATGAGAACGTTCAATCCGTAGCTGGCGAAAGTTTGCGCAATGCCCCGGCCCATGACGCCTCCACCGACGATTCCAACGTAATCGATGGCGGAGGGATCCCCGTTCTCGACGGGTTGGCTTTCCATGAGGTCGTTTAATGATATATCGTTGTCGGTCATGATGTTCAAGTGAATGAGGTGAATGAATGGTGGCAGGTCGGTAAAGGGGAGTTATGATACGCCGTGCATGAAAAATCTCCGGCGATTATGCCGGCAGACCTTGGAACCGCATGGTGGGAAAAGAATAACGGCATATTTCTCTGTTTACGGTCTGCCTTGTCGGCAAAACAATCAATAGTGCAAGCTACGGCAATTCGTTTTTGGAAACAAGATGAGCTCACTCGGGCCGGTGCCTGTAGAGGTTGGAATGCAACAGAATGCCCATGATGATCATGGTGCTGAGAAGCGAAGACCCCCCGTATGACATCAACGGGAGCGGTATCCCGATAACCGGAAGCAGTCCGAGGGTCATTCCGATATTGATGAACACGTGTGCCAGCAGAATCGATACGACACCGATGACGAGAATGCTCGTGAAGGGAGAATCGCATTGCGATGCGAGGTAAAATCCCCGGATGATAATGACCAGGAAGAGCAG
>JALUUP010000527.1 GCA_027021285.1 Bacteroidota bacterium
GCCGGGATGAATATTGACGCCCTTGAATGTTACGGTCATGCTGTCGGCGCAGAAGGTTTCGTTCTCCACCGAGCCCAGTTGTTCGCCGTCTATGGTGTACGCGAACTTCGCGCCGAACTTTTGTACATCGAAATGTTCCGTGCCCCGGCCAACCTCTTCGTCCGGTGTGAAGCAAATACGGATGAGACCGTGTTTCACTTCGGGGTGGGATACGAAGTAATTGACGGCGTCCATGATTTCTGCGATTCCCGCCTTATTGTCCGCTCCCAGGAGTGTCGTTCCGTCCGCCGTGATAATGGTCTCGCCGGTTTTTTCCCCGAGGTCGGGATTATCCTCGACGGTAATGACGATCGAGTTGTCGGCGGGCAGGATGATATCTCCGCCCTGGTAGTTCTCGTGAAGGACAGGGGTGACACCTGCCCCGCTCACCTCGGGCGAGGTGTCCATGTGCGCGATGAAGCCGATGACGGGCACGTCGGGCTTGTCTGTGGTCGCGGGGATGGAAGCCGTCACGTAACCCCATTCATCCATGGCCGCGTCGCCAAGGCCCAGCTCCTTCAATTCCTTGACCAGCGCTTCACCGAGAATTTTCTGCTTTTCCGTGGAAGGAAAGGATTCGGAGTTTTCGTCGGACTGGGTGTCGTATCGAACATATCGCAGGAATCGATCGAGGCATGTGTGCTGGTAGTCATTCATAGATGGGAACCTGTTCTGGGTTGGGTGAAACAAGGTGTTTTTCGTGGTAAACATACGGCTTTTTTGGAAGAGATACGAGAACGGGAAGCAGCACTGCACCGCCGAATGTCGAGGGATGATCGAAGGTCGCAGGTACGGCAAACACGTACATGCATCCAGCCGATTAGCATGTTGAAGGTTTCCATTGCGGCGGCAAGAACGATTCGAGAAACGAGGGGAGGATGAACCCGGCGGTTGGCCCGTCGGATTCGATATCCGAACATGGAGAATTGCTCTTCCGGAGAACCGCCCCTCAATTCTTTTATCAGTCGGCGATGATCATCTTCCTGACAGCCGTGTTGCGACCGTTTGCCAGCATGTAGTAATACACACCCGGAGGTAGTCCCGTCGCATCCACCGTAACGCGATACGACCCGCCTTCGAGTTCCTTGTGGACGGGTGTGCGAACGAGCCGGCCAAGGCTGTTGTAGATCTTGAGCGAGACATGTGAGCGATCGGGAATGCTGAAGCGTATTTCCGTTGTCGGCCTGAAGGGGTTGGGATAGTTCTGTTCGAGAAGGAAGCCCGCCGCCATACCGTCGACGCGTTGCACCGACAGGGTCGGATCAACATCGAGAATTTCAAGGTCATCGACAGCCGCTTCCACCAGGCCTTCAGGCGGGTAGTCGGCGGCGATGAAGCGAAGTTTCATCTTATCGGTCGGTTCAATGTAATCCCTGATGAAGAACACGATTGGTGTCCATTTCGCCAGCGTGTTTCTCGTATTCTCGACCTCTGTCCATGTTTGACCGTCGTCGTTGGAGATCAGCACCACCCATGGATCGATCTTTCCGATCATGCCGCTGCCGGTATGCCACCGCCAGTATCGGAGAACAGGTGTCTGCATGCCCGAAGCATCGAGCGTCGTGGTTTGCAGAGTGGTTTGACCGCTGTCCACGTCGTTCGCGCTCACCTTGGCATTTTGTGCGGCGTTTCCCGTCACCCAGCAGATCGTCCCCGTGCCCGGAGTATGATCCATGTTCGTTTGAACCCAGCTTCCGGCTTGCACCGTGCCGACGGGCGCTTCACGCACCCAGATGCCCGTTTTTGCGGAATCGGTCTGATCGGGATCGACGACCCAGTTGTTATCCTTTTCCTGGTTGTCAAAGAACATCTGTTTGAAACCGACCAGGAAAGGATACATGTCCTGTGGAGCTTTGGCGGGTATGCGGATGATCGAACCGAAGTTGTCCTTGGCCTCGATGTAGTAACGGACAAGTGTCCCGACGGGAAATCCCGGGAGCTTGCCGTCGAAGCGTGTCTTGGTTCGGAACGGCAAAGGGGCGCTCTCGAACGTTTTGCCGTTGTCGGTCGTCCACACGATTTTCAATTCTTCAACGCGCAAGATGTCCTGGTTCAGTGAAATAGGGACGCGCGCACTGCCGGTTATCGTAATCGGTTTCTCCGGTGGTTGGTCTTTCAACGGGTTGTGGGCGAGGATGATGCCCGCGGCCGGAATGCCGTGCTTGATAAACGCCGGGATGATGCCCGTGGAATGGGGCGTGCCGTTGCTCAGGTCGCCGTCGTCGTCATCGGCAACCAGGATTTCGAAGAAGTAATCCGTGAATGCTTCGCCGTGGTTTCCCGCGTCAGGCGTGCCGTGCCGTACGAACTGCGCCAGCCTGCGTGTTACGTCGAGTCCGATGTTCTTGCGCGTATCCCACATGGCCCCGGTCAGGATCATCCCGTCCCTGTGAACTTCACCCTTCAGATCCTCCGGGTACTTATAGTTGTTGTCGCT
Organism: Bacteroidota bacterium; assembly: GCA_027021285.1. Lineage (GTDB taxonomy): Bacteria > Bacteroidota > Ignavibacteria > SZUA-365 > JAADGX01 > JAADGX01. The sequence continues at coordinate 2,477 of JALUUP010000527.1, forward strand.
GTTACGGATTATACCGTAGTTCGGGGGATTGGAGGGTTTGCGAAACCCGATACCGATGCGCGGATCGTCGAGAATGAGATTCGCCTGGATGTCGGCCGTGGCTTCGTTGAGCGCGCCGTTGACCATGCCCTTTTCCCTGCCCAGCGTCTGGTACATGATCTGGTTGATGCCGTGGCCGTACTCGTGGTAAATCACGTCGGCCATCTCGCCGGTGTTGCCGCACCTGCTGGATTCCTTGAAAAAATTCACGCTCTTGCCGTTCCAGAACGCGTTGCAGGACCTGTTGATGTTGACGATGGCGGGAATCTGCTTGTCGATCCCCGACGCTGCGTCTGTCGAGTCGAGGGAGCGCGTGTAGTTGTGAACGACCGTTACATGGTACGCCGTCATTCTCTCCGCCGCGTGAGAATTCTCGTCCGTCCAATTGACGAGGAGTTCGTTGTCCACTGCTATCATGGTATCAACGAGGGCGTTACCGCCCGCCTTGACGGAATCGACACGGCGGGCCCTTGTAAACGGCCCGGAGAGGCGGATGATCACGTGAACGGAATCCCTGGCGCTGACATCGAGGCTGAACCTGCCCTGTGCGTCCGTGACCAGCATTGTGTCATCCACCCACACGTACATATCCTCCAGGGGACGATTCTCGGCAGGATTGATGTAGGAGTTCGGAAAAACATCGGCGGTGATTCGACCGGAAAACGTCTTCGACGTTTTTTGGGGTCGGTCCGCGCCGGCGAATCGACGCACGAGGTTATAGCGCCAGAGGATCGTTCCGTCGTGCGCGTCCACGTACGTATCCCACGCGTGTTCAGGATCGGTCGTTACGACGATGTTGTACACGAGGCGGTATTCGTTATGGGAGCCGTACTCGAGCGGTAAGATCCTGAGCGCGCCTTTATCGGTACGCATGGATGCGGGATCGCCCCGGAGGCCCGCCTTGGCAAATTCCCGCGCCGCCGCCGGGCTCAGTGCAGGAGCGGTGGCAACGTCGATGTCCGGATGGAAATCGGAGCCGAACAGGAAGACGCGTCCATCCGAGGTGACGCGGGCGACGGTGTAGGAATTCAGCACGTCAAGGCCTTTGTAGGTTTGTTTCCACGAGTAATACCATTTGCCGTTGACGTTTTCCGCCTGCAGCAGTTTGAGCTCATCCGGTCGGACACGCAGCACATCAGCGAACTGCCGCAGGAATAGCTCTCCTGCCCGCGCGGCGTTCTGTTCCGTGATCGATGAAACGCCTTCGATCTGAACGCCCTTTCCCCAGGTCCTGTGTGGATTGCCCGTTGCCTGGTTGAAGAACGCGTTCCAGGAAGGATTGCTCGCGGTAAACGCGCTCCAGCCCGCGCCCGCCTTCGATAAATGCGGCGGGGTTGGCACGTTCCAGGGCTGATAGACCTGGTAGTAATCGGGAAGGTGAACCTCTACACCCTGATTCTGAGCGAATGCGATTGTGGTAGTGAGAAGCAGGGTAAGAATGATGGTAGCAGGCTTCTTCATGTTGGTGCTCCCTCAGTAAATGGCTGGATTCAGTCCGGCGACAATATCACTTCATGATAAAGACTTGCGAAATGAAAATCAACACGAGGTCTTTCTTCTGAAAAACATGCCGATTTTATTCGGTCCTCGGTATGAAAAGCTGTCCTGCGTATACGGTTTGGATGGCGAACGCTACTTCAGTTCCGCGAATTTCACGAGTTTCGGTTTGACCAGCCGTTCGAAATCCCGGTACTTCATGCGTATCAGCTCCCAATGGGACCCGGCGTTGAACACGATGTCCTCATCTTCCGCGAGCTTTTCCGCCGCGTACACGTCCATGCCGTAGAGATTCCCGAACGGCGGCATGGCTCCGAGATCGCAACCCGGAAACAGGTCGCGGAATTCCTCTTCCGTTGCCAGGCGGATCGTCTCTCCTCCCGATGCTTCCCGCAGCGCCTCGAGATCGACCCGGTACGGGGCAGGCAACACCGCCATGCACATGACGCCGTCGATCTTCACCATAACGGTCTTTGCCAATTCCTTGCCGGACACGTGTGCCGAGTGCGCGATCTTCTGGGCAGTGTAGGCGGGAGAGTGCCGTATCGTGACGTACTCGATGTTGTTGCTGTCGAGAAAATCTTTCAGTTTCTGAACGGGCATGACAACCTCCTTCATTTTGATTCATAACCACACGGATCTATTGCATGGAAGAACAGAGTTTGAACCGTGACCTTTGCCAACTGGAGATACTGATCCAGGCGATGCAACACCGCCCGTGTGCGCTTGCTTCTGAGTATAGTCTGTTCGTACCGGGAAGGGAAAATTGACCCGGATATGGTTGTGTTACTCGATCCAGAGCTTGACGTCGATACGGCGCTTGGCGGCGTCTGCAAGCCGGGACACGTTCCCGGTGGGATCGACGCCTTCTCCCCGGATGATCCAGTGGACGCGGCCTTCGCTGTCCAACCGTCTGAACATGGCCGAGCGCCGGGACAGGTCTTCCTCGATCATTCTGGCCGCGTAATACGCGCGCAGGTGCGAGAGCTTGATGTTGCCTTCCTGGCCCGCCATGACGTCGCCGGTTTTGATGACGGCGGTTTCCGTCTTCACCGTTGGATCGATGTAGATGCCGTACGCCAGGCCCCTTGGATCGACGAAACCCCGTACTTCGATGTTCAGGATGTCATGCTTTCCCGCGCACTTGTTGAAGTGGGAAA
>JALUUP010000528.1 GCA_027021285.1 Bacteroidota bacterium
AGAATTTCCTGGCTAAGAACAACTCAGAAGAATGGCGATCGATCGGTCCTGTCAATCGCGGGGGAAGGACCATCGCGCTCGCGGTCGATCCGAATTTCCCCGACGTCGTGTACGCCGGTTCGGCAAGCGGCGGGCTGTGGCGGTTGACACTCGACGGCTCGTCGTATTCGTGGGAGCGCATCGACACCGGATTTCCCGTCCTGGGCGTCAACGCCATCGCCATCGATCCGACGAATTCGAACCACATCTTCATCGGCACCGGCGAGGTCTATGGATACCAGAACGCCACCGGCGGCCTGTACATCAGGACCACGCGCGGCAGCTACGGCATCGGCTTGCTCGAATCCACGGACGGTGGAGCGACCTGGAGGAAGAGCATAGACTGGACGTACCAACAACGACGTGGTGTTCTCGCCCTGAAGTTCAATCCCCTGAATCCCGGGATCATTCTCGCGGGCACTACCGAAGGCGTGTACCGTTCCGCGGACGGCGGCGATACGTGGGAGCTGGTTCTGCCCGCAGTCATGGCGGTGGACGTGCTCATTGATCCCGTGGACACGAATTTCGTGTACGTATCCTGCGGCAATCTTGGCAGCCCCGGAATGGGGATCTACCGGTCAACGGAGGGCGGTGTGGAGGGGTCCTGGAAAAAGCTCGGCGGCGGACTCCCGGAACGCTGGACGGGAAAAACGCTCCTCGCGTTCTTCGAATCCTCGCCCAACATCATCTATGCGGACGTGGCCGACATGTTCAAATCCATCGGCCTTTACCGAAGCACGGATCGCGGTGATACCTGGAACCTGGTCTCTTCCAACGATGTCGCCCGGTATCAGGGCTGGTACTCGCACTACGTCCGCATCGATCCGCGCGATGAAAACCAGATCATTTACGCCGGAGTAAGTTTCTATTACTCCGAGGACGGGGGCAAGACCCTGAAGAAAAACGACAGGATGCACGTGGATCATCACGCGTACGCGAACCACCCCACGAATCCCGACATCGTGTATTTCGCAAACGATGGCGGCGTGTACCGAACGATGAACGGTGGACGCAGTTTCCAGGCCCTGAACAATGGTTACGTCACTACACAATTCTACAATGGCTTCTCCTCCTCGCCCACAAATCCCGACCTGGCCCTGGGAGGATTACAGGACAACAGCACGGTGATGTACACGGGTTCACCGCAATGGATTACCGGGCTCATCGGGGGAGACGGCGCGTTCACGGCCATCAACCCGTTGGACAACAACATCATGTACGGATCGATCCAATGGCTGCGGATTTATCGCTCGCGGGACAGGGGAAAATCGTGGGAAAACATCAGCAAGAAGTTGACTGACAGTCAGGCGTTGTTTATTGCGCCATACGTTCTCGCGCCTTCGCAACCGGAGATTATCTATGCAGGCAAACGCGTTGTGTACCGAAGCAGCGACGGCGGCGACACCTGGGCGGTGACGAACGCGAGCGCCCCGCTCAACGGCATGCCCGTGATCTCCATCGCCGTTTCCCACACTAATCCCGACGTCGTATATGCGGCTACCGTCCCGAATGCCAGTAACCGGGCGGAAGTATTCGTATCGAGCAACGGTGGGGCCGACTGGACGAACATCACCGACGGACTCCCGGACCGCTACTACGTGGACATGCAGGTTTCCCCCGCCACCGACAGCATCGTGTACATCACGCTGTCGGGGTTCAATACCTCCCACCTTTTCCGCTCGACGGATCGGGGAACGAGCTGGGAAGACATCGGCGGCGGGCTGCCCGACGTTCCGACCTCGGCCGTCGCTATCGATCCGGATTTTCCTTCGCGCCTGTACGTGGGCAACGATTTGGGGGTCTTTGTTTCCACTAATGACGGAACTGGTTGGATTCCCCTTGCGGAAGGACTTCCGCGGGCAGCGCTGGTCATGGACCTTTCAATATCCAGAGCGAACAGAAGAATCCGGGCGGTAACGCACGGCAACGGCGTGTACGAGCGACCGCTCCTGACTCCTATCGTAAACGTTGAAGACCATCGACCGGCAGCCGTTTCGATCGTTCGTCTCGAAAGAAACTACCCGAATCCGTTCGGACCGCGCAGCGCGTCAGCTGCTTCTGCAACGCATATCACGTTCACTCTCGCTCGATCAGCGCCCGTTTCATTGCGGATTTTCGATCTCACGGCGAGGGAAATCCGCGTCCTTGCCTCCGGTCGATACGAGGCAGGCAAGCACACGGTAACCTGGAATGGAACAACAGGTCAGGGTTCAGCTGTGGCAAGCGGAACGTACCTTTACCAACTGCGAGTCGGTTCCACGGTGCAGACCGGGAAGCTCCTGTTCCTGCGCTGATCGGCCAAAGGTGTCCTGGTAGACGACTCACTCTCAGAACGCTGAAATCCCGTCTTTGTCCATGGTAACAGTTTTCATTTCCACTTGATGCTGCACCCCATCGAGGGTACGGGATCAAAGGGAAGAGGTTTGCCTTCGAGAACACAATCCAGGACGACGCGCAAGTCCTGCCTGGTGACTTTCTCCGGATCCTGCCAATTGTCATCGATCCTGCCGTTGTATACAAGCCTTCGATCGGGACCGAAGACAAACACGTCGGGTGTGCAGGCAGCGTCGTAGGCGCGCGCCACCTCCTGGGATTCATCACGCAGGTACGGAAAATTGTATCCTTTCTCCTTTGCTCTCCGCACCATGTTCTCGAACGAATCCTCCGGGTAGTTATCCGCGTCATTCGGATTAATGGCAACAAGCTGTACACCCTTATCCCGGTAATCGTCCTGGATCGCGATCAACCGGTCTTCACAAGTCTGGGCGTACGGACAGTGGTTGCACGTAAAAACGATCACCAGCGCCTTAGCGTCCTGGAAGTCCTTCAACGAATACGTCCGGCCGTCTGTGGCGGGTAGGGAAAAATCCGGAGCCTGCGTTCCCACCGGCAATCCTTTAGAGTATGCGAGCGCCATTGCTGTTCCTTCGATAGTTATACAATCTTCAGTATCCGCTTTGTCACCACCGTCAAACGGGCAGATTGGACATCGAGAGGAAGAGGAAAAGCGCTGTGCGGCTGATTCCACGCTCTCACCAAATTGCGAGCGCCCGTTTCCGGGAATCGTATAATAGTCGAACTCTCCCCTTCTTCACAAGCCCGGTGTGAATTGATTTCACAGTGAAGAGACTTCACGCCATGTGAAAAAGAGTTACGGTTTTTATGATCCCCCCTATCGAAAACACGCTTTAAACTCAGAAATATTTCTGGCACGATCTTCGTACTGATAATTGCAGTTATGAATTTGGCATGTCACACATACGAAACGAGAAAAAAGGAGTTCACCATGAAAAGCGGTATCCTGAGCATGATAACACTATTGTTGATCTCTGTCGCTTCCGCCCAGTCGCCACGCTACCTGGAACCAGGCACGGACATTTCCCTGAACGACGGTCACACACTGCGTGTAACCGAGAAGGGAACGATCGTGTACGACAACCGCTTCGAGTTCCGCAAGTATGAAGACCAGTCGCTCATGAGTGAACATTATACGCTTTTTTACTTTCCCATCGTGAACGAACGCGGTGAGAAAGACATGATTTACGCCGCCCTCGAGACCCAGGAAGCCGACAAGACCGGCAAGGTCTGGTTCACGATTTACGAAGGGCCCCTGGGAGGAATGCGGCAGGCATACGTTCGAGTTTCTTCAACTGTATTACGGGCAAACCTCTAAACACCTACCATTCAACCTACCATTACGCGGATTCCTCATCCGCCCTATTGAGAGCGATACAGGGGAGAAACACTGAAGCAAACGCCTGGCCACCCGGCCGGGCGTCCTTCGTTATACGCGAGCGAACCGCGCGCGGGAAAGAATGCGGGCCCGTCTTTCTCCTTGCCGCATACCCGAAATGCTTCTATCTTGGAATTCGCCATGCCGGTTATTCGTCTCGGAAATACGGATATCGAGTACACGGTGGTCCACAGCAAGCGGGCCAGGAACATTCGTCTCCAGATCGATATCGATGACGGCGTCACCTTGCACGTCCCACGGGGATGCGAGGAATCCCAGGCCCGTAAAATCCTGTTCGAAAAAGAGCGGTGGCTTCTCAAGAAGGTCAAGGAATTCCAATCGCTTCGTTTGGAACGGGAAACACGACTCAAGCAGGCGCGCCGGGAGTTCCTCTATCTCGGCAAGAGCTATCCCATCGAGATCGTCCGCACCGAAACCACCGGCCTGCGCGGCGGACTTCGAGACGGCAGGTTTGTCGTCGAAGCCCCTGAAGACATATCCGTTCACGGCATACAGGAGCATTATCCCGCGCTTTTCGAAAAATGGTACCGCCACCAGGCGCGGGCGCTCATTCCCCGGCGGGTTCAATCCCTGGCGGAAGAACACGGTTTCCGGTACCGCAAAGTGTTTATCAAAAACCAGAAAACCCGATGGGGAAGCTGCTCCCGCGCCGGGAATCTCAATTTCAGCTGCAGGCTTCTCATGGCCCCGCCCAGCATCGTGGACGCCGTCATCATTCACGAGCTTGCGCACCTGCGCTACTTGAACCATTCCGAGAAATTCTGGAACCTCGTCGCCCGCATGAACCCGAAGTACGAAGAACACGAAGCATGGCTCAAACGACATGAACACTTGTTGATCCTTTGATATCTCCACGTATTCATTTGAACGCATCGCTCTCATTCCATTCTCGTTCCCTTTCCGCATGACGTCAAGCGCATCCCGCATAATCTGGATCGACCTCCTGCGTGGTCTGGCCATTCTCCTCATGATTCCGGCCAATATTACGCCTCATCTCGAATTGCCACACCCGCTGTACGAACGCGTCTTTGCCTCACTGGCGGCGCCGCTATTCCTGGCCGTGTCGGGTTACATGGTTCTATCAACCGCGCATCGGCACAACCTGCAATATTATCTCAAGCGTGGCGGAATCATTATTCTCATGGGAGCCCTGGTGGACGTCGGAATCTGGCGTATTTACCCGTTTTTTACCGCCGATGTCCTGTACACCATCGGCTTGGGGCTGCCCTTCCTCTACTTGCTCCGCAAATCTTCTCCCACTTCCTTGGTAATCATCCTGCTTACCCTTTTCGCGGCATCTCCACTTCTAGTAAGCGCATTCGGGTACCAGGCCTATCCCGTGGAGCCGAAACT
>JALUUP010000529.1 GCA_027021285.1 Bacteroidota bacterium
TCTGTGGGAAGCGGCAGGATGATCTATCGCAGCGTCCTGAAACGACTTATCATCTCCGGAATAGGGCGAAGAGCCGCCATGATCATTGGAACGCCCGAGCGAGCGGAACAACTTCACGCGCTCTTGAAAAACGCTCCTGCTCTCGGTTATACCATCGTCGGGTTTCTCAACACCGGCAATGGCAACGTCGATACGGACCTGAAAGAATACGGCACGCTCAACGACCTCGAAGCAATTCTCGAGAGGGAGAATATCCAGGAAGTGCTCATCGCTCTTCCCTCCACCGAGCACGACCTTCTCGTCGATATCGTCGGACGCTGCAGTCCCTACAAGGTCGGTTTGAAAATCCAACCCGACATGTACGACATCATTTCCGGCCAGGCGCGAACACACCAGATCTACGGCGTGCCCCTGATGGAAATCATGCCCGAGCTCATGCAACCCTGGGAGCGGGTTACCAAGCGAATCATCGACATCATCGTTTCTCTCGTCATCCTCGTTTTGAGTTTTCCCCTATGGATATTTATCGCGTTGGGCATCAAGCTTTCCTCTCGCGGACCGATCTTATACCGGCAGGAGCGGGTCGGAAAAGACGGAAAGATTTTCCGCATCATCAAGTTCCGATCGATGCGTGTGGATGCCGAAAAGCTCACCGGCCCCCGCTGGGCGGATAAAGATGATCCCCGCGTGACATCGTTCGGAAAAATCCTTCGAAAAACACATCTCGATGAAATCCCGCAACTGCTCAACGTCCTGGAAGGCGATATGAGCCTGGTTGGTCCCCGGCCCGAACGCCCGTATTTCGTGGATAAATTCACCCGGGAAATCGCTCTCTACCGGCGGAGGCTGAACGTCCGCCCCGGCATCACCGGCTGGGCGCAGGTCAAACACAAGTACGACGAATCCCTGGACGACGTGCGCACGAAACTCCGCTACGATCTTTTCTACATCGAAAACATGTCCGTTCGCATGGACCTGAAGATCCTGCTTCACACGCTGTACAATGTCTTTACGGGACAGGGCCATGCGTGAACGTCTGATCCTGTTGATGCTGTTCCTTGCGCCTGCCGTCGCCTGGAGCCAACTGGAACACGTGCCCGCCTCCAACCTCGTGTATGATTTCCTGAACCACATGCAGGTGCGCGGATACTTGCCGGATTACAACCGGTCGTTCATCCCCGCCACGAGAAGGGAAGTAATCGCCTGGCTGCACGAAGTCAATCAGCAGAGCGGGAAGCTCTCCGAAACAGAACGGGAGCTGGCGTCGCGATTCAGCCAGGAGTTCATAGACGAGGCGGATCGGCGGCAGGCAAGAACCGTGCTCTTTTCCGGAAAGGATTCATGGTCGAAACGGTTGTCGGATATCTTTTCGGACAAGGAAAAGTTTCTTTACACGTGGCGCGATCCCGCTGACACGGCAACCACGTTCTTCATGGAAGGCCTGGCAAGTTTCGACACACGGTCGGCCGTGATTGACGGGGAGGTCAAGCACGTCAGCCTGGGGCAAATCGGGGGCAGGTTCCGCGGAACAATCCGTGGCATCGTCGGATACGGCTTGCAATCCACGAACGGGACGACATTCGGCGACCGGAACTTCGCGCTCACGGACCCGGTCCTGCGACAGAACACGGCATTCACGGATTTCAACAGCGAGTACTTCGATTTCACGGAAGCATACGTTTCGGTCGATTTCGACTGGGGACGTTTAAGCCTGGGCAAGGAACGAATCCTGATGGGCAGCGGCTTACAGGACAAGTTGTACATCTCGTCGAACGCCCCGACATTCGACGCCCTGCGGTTCGAGGCGCGGTTCAAGACATTCCGTTACACGTTTATTCACAGCTCGCTTTTATCGAAACGCCTCATCCTCGATGCCGGGGAGCCGTTCTACAATCCCAAGTTCCTGGCCCTGCACCGCGCCCAGGTCGCCTTGTTCGATGCCGTCGATTTCGGTGTTTACGAAGCCGTTATTTATTCACGGCGTTTTCTTGATCTCGCCTATCTCAACCCCATCAACTTTTTCAAATCGGCCGAACACAGCAACGGAGACCGCGACAACCCACTCCTTGCATTCGACCTGCAAAGCCGCGGAATCCCGGATCTTCAGCTTTACGGCACATGGCTCATCGACGACGTGGACTTTTCGCGCTGGGGAACGGGATGGTTCGGAAACAAATTTGCATGGCAGGCCGGGATGCAAACCACCGCTCTCTCTCGCGACCTGGAACTCACCCTGGAATATACACGCATAGAACCGTACGTCTATTCGCACGTATTTGCCGACAACTCGTACACGCACCGGGAAATCAACCTCGGACCCACGATACAGCCAAACTCCTACGCGGTTTCACTGGGCATGCTGTACTGGCTGGGATACAAGTGGCGGGGATCGTTCCTGCTGCGTCACATGGAGCATGGCGCCAACGTGTACGACGAGGAAGGCAACCTCGTTCGCAATACGGGCGGCGATGTCCTGGTCGGTTACAGGTTCGGGCGGGATAGTGAAACCGCGCGCTTGCTTGACGGCGATCTGGAAACGGAAGACCTTCTGTCTTTTTCTCTTCGCTATGAACCGTGGCGCAACATCATCTGGGATTTCGTCTATCAGCTTCGCGTCAACCGAAGGAACCAGCAATCCCATACCAGACATTTCCTCTCACTTCTTCTTCTTATCGAGTATTGATGTCCCGTAAACACATCCTGCATTCCATTCACGAGAGCGTCAGCCGTTCACCATCGAGACTGTTCTGGAAAATCATCGTCGGATTCATTCTCGTCACGCGGCTAGCGGCGGTCGTGGCGCTCGGAGAATTTGAGCAGCCCCTACTGTACGAATACGGCATGATCGCCCGGCACCTGCTTGCCGGTTACGGATACTCGCTCGTGTACCCCGGTTTACATATCGAATTCGGTATAGACGGCAATGTCCCCCAGCCGGACGCGACTCCAACCGCATTCACCTTGCCGGGCTACGTGGCGGTAATGTACGTCGTACTGGGGGCGTTCGGCGACAATGTGACCGGGTACATCATTCTTTACGCACTGAACATCCTCATGGGAATCCTGGCGGCGTGGGCCGTCTATCTGCTGACACGCACGCTGCTTTCGGAAGAGACGGCGCGATGGAGCGCTGTACTGACAGCGCTGTACCCTCCCTTCATCGCCGTGTCCACGACATTCGGCGGCGCTCTCTGGTACCAGGTTCTCATGTGTTTTTCCCTCCTTTTGATCTACCGGATCGCGCGCAACAAAACAATACGGGCCGCGCTTGTGGCGGGAATCGTCACCGCGGTATGGTTGTACTTCCGGGCGGAAGCGTTGGGTATCGCCGCGTTGCTGAGCATCTGGCTCTGGAAAAAAGCCTCTCCCCGCGCCGCGCTCGCGTTCTTTCTCGTTGTCTTCCTCGCCGCAGTTCCCTGGGCGGTTCGGAATTACTACGCCTTCGATGCCATCGTGCCGATGACAACCAACGGGTGGCTGAACTTCTGGCGGGGCAATAACCCGACCACGACCGGCGGCAGCTACACCGAGAAGGGAGAACCGAACTGGTACGACCAGAACGTTTATGAGAAGATCAAGATCATCCCCCGCACGCGCACCCACGAGATCGACATCATGCGTGTTTACCGGGAAGAAGCCCTGCGTTTCGTGCGCGAACACCCGTGGGAAACCGCCAGGTTGTACCTGAAAAAACTGGTCATGTTCTTCACGATCGATTTCTCCGATCCCCGCGTTCGAACGCCCATCTTTCTCATTTCCCGGGGATTGATAGTATTTGCTTTTTTCTGGGGATTCTTTATTCTACGTCACAAGGGCCGTGTTCCCTGGCCATTGATCGTCTGTATTGCATACTACGCTCTGCTCGTTTCCGCTCTGCACGTGGAAAGCCGGTACCAGGTCATGGTCGATATCCTTTTTATTCCTTTCTGTGCAGCGACAGTAAACTCTTTTTTCCCGCGCAACGACGTCAATAAAAACATGAAACCCGCATGAGCAAATCCCTCGTCATAATTCCCACGTACAACGAAAAGGAAAACATCTCCCAGATCATCCCGGAGGTGCTTCAGCAGCATGAATCCATTGAAGTCCTCGTGGTGGATGACAACTCGCCGGACGGCACGGCGGAGATTGTCCGCAACATGATCGAGAACGAGCCGCGCATCCACTTGATCACGCGCGAGCGCAAGATGGGTCTCGGTACGGCTTACGTCCGCGGGTTTCATTACGGTATCGAACACGAGTACGACTACATCTTCGAAATGGACGCCGATTTCTCGCACGACCCCAAAGCCCTGCCGGAGTTCCTCGCTGCGATTCAGGACGCGGACCTCGTGCTGGGATCGCGCTACGTACACGGTGTGACCGTCGTGAACTGGCCCATGAAACGTCTTCTCCTCAGCTACTTCGCCAACGTGTACACGAAAATCGTAACTGGCATGCCCGTGCAAGACGCTACCGGCGGCTTTAAATGCTTCCGGCGTGAAGTCCTGGAAAACATCAATCTCGACAATGTGAAATCGGGGGGATACGCGTTTCAAATCGAGATGAGTTTCAAAGCATGGAAGAAAGGGTTCCGCATCAAGGAAATTCCCATTCTCTTCGTCGATCGGCGCGTCGGCATCTCAAAGATGTCGAAGTCCATCGTGTGGGAAGCAGTCTTCCTCGTCTGGCAGCTGCGGTTCTACTCGCTCTTCGGACTCATCGACACGACGCGGACAAACCACGTTCCTGCCCGATCCTGAAACCGTTTTACTCGTTTTCCTTCTCTTTGAATCGCAACACCAGCGATACGATTTCCGGCGTATTCCCGATGCGCACGGGCGGTCCCCACGTCCCGACACCCGAAGACACGTAATAATGTGTATCGCCTTTCTTCAGGTATCCCCAGCTCCGTTCGTACACGAGGCTCGTTATCAGGTTGATGGGAAATAATTGGCCGTGATGCGTATGACCCGACAACTGGATGTCCACTCCGGCGAGTTCCGCTTCCCGAAGACCGATCGGCTGGTGATCGAGCAGGACGACGGGTCTCGACAGATCAATGCCCGATAAGACTTCATCCAGCGTCTTCCGGCGCACTCCCCTGTACGCGGCCATCCTGTCCTCCCTGCCCACCAGATAAAAGAATCCATCGATAAGTTTCCAT
>JALUUP010000530.1 GCA_027021285.1 Bacteroidota bacterium
GACGAACCCGTGGTTGGCGAACAATTCGAACCCGCCGTCGATCTGGAGTTGCAGCTCGCTGGTATTCGTCGCTATCCACGAGCCCCCCGTGCCGCTTTGCCGCGTCCAGTTGCTGATCTCGTTATCCCGCGGTAACAGGTCCTGGATGGAAACAACGTCTGGGTTAGACGGTGTATCGGTTTTGGAACACCCCAGCAAGAGCACAGGGATGATGAACAGAAGAACTTTCAGGTGTTTCATGAACGAAGATCTCCTCATTGGGAAATGAAAACAAGTTTCCGCAGTGCGTGATGGCCGTCGATCACCGCCCGCAGCAGGTACACGCCCGAGGGCAGGTTACCGGGCCGCCAATCGAACACGTGGAAACCGGGCGAGAGCATCTCGCGAGTAAGGGTGGTTATGACCCGTCCGGACACGTCATGCACCACCAGCGAAACCGAGGACGCGTGTTCCAGCTCCAGCGACACCTGCGTCGAGTTTCTGAACGGGTTCGGATACCCTTCGGAGAGCGTGAAGCGGCTGGGCTCCGGCAATGGAGACTCTACACCGGTAATCGACCGCGTGATGATGGTCATGCGATCCGGGTCGGCAATGCCCATTGAATACGGCTCCCCTGCGGCCGTTTCGATGTACGAGCCGGGTTTTGCAGGAAATCCCGCCGCCTCCCGGTAGGCGTTGACCCACTTCCGGCCCGTGTATTCCAGGGTTACGGGGTCCTGCGCGATGAAAATGCTCGACGGGCGTTCCTGGGCGGTTCCCCCCGGTCCTCCCTCGTAGATACAGAACAAGGCGTCGAGAATGATGAGCCGCTGCTTGCTCGCCACCACGTCGCTGGCGTTGATGTCGAGCAGCGCCTTGATGTTGCTGCACACGCCCAGCGGTCCTTGCGGATTCACCGACCCGAAATGATTCTTCATGGCAAACGTGAAATCGGTTGACGCGTGATCCTTGAGAAGCGGCATGTTGATCAGGTAGTCACAGTCGTGCAGCGTCTTGCTGTACGGTCGATCCTTTCCGTCGCAGAAAATGTACCATCCAAGGTCGGGGAAGTAACAATCCTCGACCAGGTGCACGGGATAGCCGATGGTTTCCGTGGTGTATCCTGCGCCGGGAAAACTCTGGTTCTCGTAGAAGAAAATATTCTCCGCCGGGAATCTCCCGTTCAGCATTGCCGTCAACCGGCGCAACAACGCCCGCACCAGCTCGATGCGCGTGTGGATCGAGCCCCAGATGAGGTTGGGCTTGATGGCGATTTTCGTTGAAGTGGAAAGACCGGGAAAGAACGATTCCAGCGCTTCCACCGGGTTGGGTAGCCCGGTGAATTGCATCAATCCCTCGTCGAGCATCTGGCGCACGTACGCTTCGTTCACGGTGTCGCTTTGTCCGATGACGCCCTCGTGCGTAACCACCACCAGCCTTCCGGGATTGGGGTAACGGTAGTCTGCCGTTTCCTTCAAACGGGAAGGCAGTGCGCGCTCGAACGGGACCATACCCGCCGCTAACGCGACCGATGCGGTCCTCAAGAAACTGCGACGGGATGCTTTCATGAAAAATCCATCATTACTCGTTGAATAATATTACCAGATCCTATTTCAACATGATCATTCGGATTTCCCGCGTCACCCCATGAGCACTCGCGCGGCAGATGTACACACCCGATGGAAGACCATTTGCTTCCCAGGTCAGGTGATGCGTTCCCGCGTCCTTTAATTCGTCGCTCAGCACTTTTACGCGCGCGCCCCTGACATCGATAACCTCGACGCGAAGCAGGCCGGGCTCGTTGAGCTGCACGGGGATGTCCGTCGTATCGTAAAAGGGATTGGGATAATTCTGCTCGATCTGCCAGCTCGATTCCTCCGGTTTAACGACCACGCGCACCACCGGCGAGTACTTCGTCTTGCCGTCCACGTCCACCTGGCGCAGGCGGTAAAAAAGTTGTGTCGCCGACCGCAGCAGATCGCCCGGCTCGTCAACGTACCGGTATTCCTGCGCGTCAGACGTCGTTCCACGGCCCGCAACGAAGCCGATTTCCTTCCATCCTTTTTCGCCGTCAAGACTGCGTTCCACACCGAATCCCGCGTTGTTCGATTCCTTTGCCGTTATCCATCGCAATGTTACGTTTTCCCCCTCGAGTGCGGCGGAGAAATGTGTCAATTCCACCGGCAACGCGACTTCGATCACGTCCATCTGGTTGGGATCGGCCACGCCCAGCGAGTACGGCGGTTTGGATGATTCTTCGATGTACGTCGCCGCCTTTGGACTTCGGCCATTGGCGACACGCAGTTCGTTGATAAGCTTGCGCCCCTGGTAATCATTGACGACCGGGTCCTGGCTGATGAATATTTTCTTGGGTGCGGCCTGGGGCGCTCCGCCCGGTCCCCCGTTGTACACGGCGTACAAGCCATCCATGATTACCAGAACCTGCTTGGCCAGCATGACGGAGCTAGCCATGATATCGATGGTCGCTTTCTTGTTGCAGTGGATGCCAAGCGATCCACCCGGATTCAACGTTCCCATGTGATTCTTGAACGCCAGCGTCATGTTCAGCGCCGTGCTGCAGCTATGGTCTTTCAAAACCGGCATGTTGATGAGGTAATCGGCGTCGTGGAGACTCTTGCTGTAGGGACGATTCTTGCCGCCGCAATAAATGTAGTACCCGAGATCCGGGAATGTGGAATCCCGCACCATTTTGACGTTATGTCCGAAATACGAAGTGGTATACCCCCTGCTGCTGAACGAGTGCCGCTCGAACAAGGTGATGTTGGACGCCGGAAAACCTCCCAGCATCTGCACCAGTCGGTTGATGACAGCTTTTACCAGTTCCTTGCGCGTGGGGACACTGCTGTTCAAAAGGTTCGGTTTGATGGCGATCTTCTTCGACGTGGTGAGTCCCGGAAACAGAGAGGCGAGCGCTGCAGCGGGCGATGACGTGATGCCGGTGAAACGCTGGATCCCGTAATCGAACATCTGTTGCACAACCGCCTCATCGACGTTGTTGTAGCCCTTGACGGCGTCCGGATGTTCGACGATCACGATGCGTCCGGGTTTCGGATATTTGTACGCGGTTGACTCCGCGGGCTCCGGCGCGGTCACCGAGGTTGCCTTTGCGGCAAGCGGTGGAGTCAATACGGCGGCTCCCGCGAGAACCGTGCTTTTCTTCAGGAAAGAACGACGTGAGACGTTGTCTGGCATGGATGGCTCCCTCGTTTGGCGAAAATATATTTAACCGGTGAAACACGTTACACCGGCACACGGGAAAGGGGTACAGTGAATTTAGAACACCCGGCGCTTTATTCCAACATCGTTCTGCAATGAAGAAACGATTTTGAGTCAGAGGAAAGCTGCTCCGGTTTGCCGCCCCGCACCACGGTTGCGCTTCCGCTTCGCTCGTCGTACTTTCGACAGTGCGCGATAACTCCGCGCGCTTCAACCGGGAAGACCAGCTGTTGACACAAACTACGAACAGGAGTCATGACGGGATGAAAATGCCTCTCATCGGTTTCAAGGAAAAAAGGGCTTCAAGCACGTTCAGAGCACAACCGCTTGCTATTGCGGCGGTTCTTCTCATCGCACTGCACGTCGTCCACGGACAAAAGGAGCCCGACCGCTCATCGCCCCGGGCGACGTTTGCTTCCTTCCTGGAGAACATGGTCGCCTACGGCAAGAACCCGTCAGGAGAAACCGGGCGGCAGTACCTCGAACTGGCCACATCGTGCCTCGATCTTTCCAGCGTCCCCTCCGGACTGCGCCCCGACGTCGGTCCCGATCTCGCGCGCGACCTGAAGAATTTCCTGGACAAGTTCGAGATCGTGGTTATCGACGAGGTTCCGGAAAAATGGGACAGCAACTACTACCTCTGGCGCAAACCCATTGCCGACGGGGAAATCTCACTGGTACGCGATTCCATGGGAACATGGAAATTCTCCACGGCGACCATCGAGTCCCTTCCCGCCCTGCTGGACTTCGTCAAGGGCAAAAACGTCGTCGAGGGCGTGGAAGCAACCATCCAACCGGAAACATTCGCGGACTGGCTCCGGGAGAAACTGCCACCATCGCTCACCGACCGGGCTATCCTCCTGGAAAACTGGCAGTGGCTGGCCCTGCTCATCATCGTGTTCATCGGGTTGATAATCGAGCGCGTCGTGGACATCATCCTGAGCTACTGGATCGGGAAACTGCTGATGAAGACGCGAACCAAGGTGACGTTCAAAGTCGAGTCGCACGTGATCCGGCCCGCGGGGTTTCTCGTCATGGCGGTGTTCTGGTCGCTCATGCTCCCGGTGCTCGATTTGCCCCTGCGGGCGCTCGAAGCATTGCTGTTTGCCACGCAAATTATCATGGCCGCCAGCGGCGTATGGGCCGCCTACCGGGTGGTGGACATCGGCGCCGCCTACTTCGGCTCCCTGGCGGAAAAGACGGAATCCAAGTTCGACGATCTCCTGGTGCCCATGGTCCGCCGGTCGCTGAAAATCCTGGTGGGCGCGTTCGGATTGCTCTTCGTCGCCGACAACATGGACATCGACATCACCAGCTTGCTGGCCGGACTCGGCATCGGGGGCGTGGCCCTGGCCCTGGCCGCCAAGGACACTGTGGAGAACCTCTTCGGCTCGGTGACGGTGCTGATCGACCGGCCGTTCGAAATCGGGGACTGGATCAGGGTCGGCGACCTGGAAGGCACGGTGGAAGACGTCGGCTTCCGCTCGACCCGCATCAGGACTTTCTACAACTCGGTCGTTTCCATGCCCAACCGCCTGCTGGTCAACACCAGCGTGGACAACATGGGACGGCGGAAGTACCGCCGGATCAGGGCCATGCTGGGCGTCCAATACGACACGCCCCCTGAAAAGATCGACGCTTTCTGCGAAGGCATCCGGGAAATCGTACGCCGCCATCCCTACACGCGGAAGGATTTCTACCTCGTGTACCTAAACGAATTCGCTGACTTTTCCCTGAACATCCTTCTGTACGTATTCCATGAAACGCCCGACTGGGCCACGGAGCTGCGGGAGCGACACCGGTTGTTTCTCGACATCGTGCGGCTGGCCCAGCGTCTCGGCGTGGAATTCGCCTTTCCCACGCAAACCCTGCACGTGGCCTCGATCCCTCCTTCCCTGGAGTCACGAACCGAA
>JALUUP010000531.1 GCA_027021285.1 Bacteroidota bacterium
GATCTCATTGGAGGTATCGCCGTCAACAGCGTCGGATACGGCAACAAGAGAGTCTTATCGGCCATTAGCGAGCAAATGGAAAGGTACATTCACCTTTCCAATCTCTTCGTGCAGGAGCCGCAGGTGAGATTGGCGGAGGCACTCGTGAGGCATAGTGGATACGACCGCGTCTTTTTCACCAACAGCGGCACCGAAGCCATCGAAGCTGCAATAAAACTCTGCCGCAAATGGGGAAGCTCCAGTGGAAAACATACCCTTGTAGGATTTTCCGGCAGTTTCCACGGACGAACGATGGGCTCGCTATCGCTCATGGATCGCGAGAAGTATCGGAAGGGATACGAACCCTTTCTTCCGGACGTGCTGCATCTCCCGTTCAACGACGCGGCGGCTCTCCATTCATCAATAAACGGAGAAACCGTCTCGGTTTTTCTTGAGTTCCTCCAGGGCGAAGGCGGGATCAACAGCGCCAGCAGATCATTTATCGATGCGTTGTTCGACTTGCGCGAGAAGTATTCCTTCCTCGTTGTAGCCGATGAGATACAGTCGGGGATCGGACGAACCGGCAAGTTCTTTGCGTTTGAGCATTGGGGGGTGAGCCCCGATCTGGTCGTTACGGCCAAACCGATTGGCGGAGGAATGCCCTTGGGAGCGTTGCTGGGAAGGGAGGAGTTTTCAAGTGTCTTTGGTATCGGAGGTCACGGAACGACCTTCGGCGGAAACCCGGTAGCTTGCGCGGCGGGTATTGCCGTTGTCGAAGAGATCATGAACGGAGGGCTGATGAAGCGAGCCCGCGAGAACGGTGAATACTTCAAGCAGAAGTTGATGGAGATCAAGGATGCGCACCCCCGAAAAGTCCGTGACGTAAGGGGATTTGGTCTCATGCTGGGAATGGAAGTTGCGGGAGACTGTCGGGAGATAACGAAATCATGCCTGGAGAAAGGACTTCTGATCACGTGTACTCGTGACACCGTCCTCCGGATTGTCCCTCCTCTCGTTATCGGGCGTGAAGAAATCAACAGGGCGACGGCGATTTTGGAAGAAGTCATCCAAGGTCATGGTTCGTAGTCTATGAAAGTTGACCCTGACCATGTATTTTGATTAGCCAAGATAATCGCAGTTCGCAAAATGAGATTTATGGAAGGATGGCAGAGCGGTGTTTCGTTCAACAGATGTACTGGTAATCGGTAGCGGCATAGCCGGATTATTCTATTCGATCAACGTCGCGGATACACTGCGCGTCACGATCGTCACAAAAAAGCAGGCTGCCGACTCAAACACGAATTACGCACAGGGCGGGATAGCCGCCGTCTTTGATCCCGAAGACTCTTTCGAAGATCACATACGAGACACCTTGGAGGCGGGAGCGGGGTTGTGTCACGGCGACATTGTGGAACTCGTCGTGCGGGAAGGGCCGGAGCTTGTTCAAGACCTCATGCGGCTTGGGGTTGCATTCACGCGGGAAAAAAACAGGCTCGACCTGGGACGTGAAGGCGGGCATTCTCATAATCGAATCGTACACGCGAAAGACCTGACCGGTTGGGAAATTGAACACGCCCTTTTGCAGAAATGCCGGGAGCATCCGAACATCGAGATGCTGGAGAACCACTTCGCCATCGATCTTATCACCGAGCACAACCTGAAGGAAAAGACCAGGCGCAACAACCGGATCCATTGCTGGGGCGCTCATGTTCTCGACCGTTGCTCCGGAGATGTCGTGACCTTCCTGGCGAAAACAACCGTGCTGTGTACGGGAGGCGCGGGCCGCGTGTACCTGCACACAACGAATCCGCCCATTGCCACCGGCGATGGGATCGCCATGGCGTACCGGGCGGGAGCGCGTGTCGGGAATCTCGAGTTCATTCAATTTCACCCCACGACTCTTTGCCACCCGGCAGCAGATTCATTCCTTATTAGCGAAGCTGTTCGCGGATTCGGTGGATACCTCCGGACGCGATCCGGTGAGCGCTTCATGCAGAAGTACGATGAACGCGGGGAATTGGCGCCGCGAGACATTGTTGCGCGCGCAATCGACGCGGAGTTGAAAAAATCAGGAGAGGAATGCGTGTACCTCGACCTCCGGCACCTCGATCCGGAAGAAGTCAAATCCCGGTTCCCGCACATTTACCGGCGGTGCCTGGAATTCAAGATCGACATTACGAAGGAATACATTCCCGTGGTTCCCGCCGCGCACTATATTTGTGGAGGTGTCGTTACGGACGAATGGGCGCGCACATCCATTCAGCACTTGTTCGCGTGTGGAGAGGTTGCGAACACGGGGCTTCACGGTGCCAACCGACTTGCCAGTAACTCGTTGCTGGAAGCGCTGGTCTTTGCCGACAGGGCGGCGAAAACAACGATGGCCGAACATGTGGAAGCCCCTGATCACAACATGATCGAGGAATGGGATGATACGGGGACTTATAACACCGACGAATGGGTGCTTATTTCACACAACCGCAGGGAAGTCGCGACGATTATGTGGGATTACGTCGGCATCGTGCGATCGACGCTGCGCCTCCAGAGGGCACAGCGACGCATCGATCTTATCTGGAAAGAGTGCGAGGATTTTTACAAAAGGACGAAAGTCAACTCCGATCTTATCGAACTGAGAAACATTGTAACCGTGGCCAGCCTTATCGTGCGTTGCGCCCTGAGTCGCAAAGAGAGCAGGGGATTGCATTACACCACCGATTACCCGGAACCGGACTCCTCGAACCCTCCGTCCGATACAATTTTTGAACAAGTGCCCGTTTTTTAGCCAGTACCCGAATATATCCTGTTTTCGTGTTCGCACGGGATTGTACTTTATCGGTGATGGAAATTCGCGAACGTGAAAAGGGAAATATTACGCCTGGAGAGCGGTCAATACGTGTCATGTATTTGCTGCTCTTCTTTATATTTGCCTTGTTACGCTCCGGCCTCGCGCAGGATATGCGGTCGATCAAGGGCGTCGTTCTTGACGAACAGGGCGAACCACTTGCCGGAGCCAACATCGTGCTCCTCCAAACGAGGTTAGGCGCCATAGCAAGTGAAGACGGATCGTTCATTATCCGTTCTGTTCCCAAGGGCAGCTATACGCTGCGCGTTTCCATGGTCGGCTACGAAAGCAAGGAAATCCGCGATGTCATCCCGGGAAAAATGCAGGAGCTGCGGATCGTACTTCGTGAAGTGGCAATCGAAACCGGAACGGTCGAAGTGAAATCCCGCAGAACGACACGTGCGCAAAGTGACACGCGCACAAGTGTGCAGGCTTTAAAACCCCGGGAAGTGAAGAATCTCCCCGGCGCCGCCGAGGACGTATTGCGGTCGTTACAAGCTCTTCCCGGCGTCCTTTCGCCCAACGATTTCAGTTCGCAACTCATCGTGCGTGGTTCCGGTCCAGATCAGAATCTCATCCTCATGGACGAAGTTGAAATCTTCAACCCGTACCGGTTGTACGGAGTGGTCAGCATGTTCAACCCGGAAACGGTTTCCGAAATCAGTCTTATTACCGGCGGATTCCCGGCCAAGTACGGTGACCGCTTGTCGGCAGTGCTGGACGTGAAAAACAGGGAAGGCGCCGCGGATGCCGGGTTTCATGCAAACCTGAACACCAGCCTGACCAATGCCAACCTGGTGCTGGAGGGGAGAACCGGAATCGGTGACCAGGGCGCGTGGTTGTTTTCCAGCCGGAGAACGTATTATGATCTCATCGTCGGCCCGATCGTGAAAAATCTGAAGCTGGTCGATGGGGACGTTTCGTTTCCAAATTTCACCGATGTCCAGACACGCCTTTCCTTTGGTCCGTTCAAAGGTCACAAGATTTTCGTCAACGCCGTGGCAAGCCGCGACGGGGTTGATATCGTTTCGGGCAGCGGACGATCCAACCCGGACAGCGTTACCGTTTACAACACGACGTACAACTACACGTCGAGCGTTACGTGGAACTGGGTGCCCTCGACCTCTCAACTGAACAACGTCACACTTTCCTGGTACCGCAACGACGGGAGAACCGTATTCGAAGGATGGCTCCTCGACCCGGCCCTGAACAGGGAAGAATTCAAGGACATTCAAAACGACAGCCTCAAAGCTCTTGTCAAGCTCTTCAACCTGAACTTCTATTCGGATTTTTCCATTCAGAAATTCAGTCTGAAGGACAATTACAGCCTCTCGCACAAATGGGGTCTTCTTGAAGCGGGTTTCGGTACGGAATGGATAACCGGCGATTTGTTCTTTCAACTCGATATCGACGACGAGCTTAAAAACGTGATCCAGAACAACCCGCGTCATTCGGCAATCGTGGACCAAACAAAACAAGTGCAGAACTACGCCAAGATGTACACGTACATTCAGAACCGCTTCGCATTGAGTGATCGTCTGCATGTGCTCCCGGGCGTGAGGCTCGATTACTACGGCCTTATCGATCGGATCGTTTTTTCACCGCGGTTGCAACTCTCCTATGCGTTGGATCCGCTTACAACAGTCAGGAGCTCGTGGGGGGTGTATTACCAGTCCCCGGGGTATGAAAAACTGGTGGATCAAAGGCAATTCTTTGACTTTAGCGGGAATAACTTGAATCGTTTGCAACCGGAAAAAGCGATCCATTACGTTCTCGGAATTGATCGATGGCTCGATGGGAAATGGTTGCTGAAAGTGGAAGGATACTACAAGGGCTTTTCCGACCTTATCGTGCAGCAAAAGTACACGACGCGCGCATGGGAATCCTCGCTGACCGGTAGCGGTGATCCACACAATCCATCCTCGTGGACAGCGCCTTATTCCGTCCAGCGCGATTCGTTGACAGCTGTTCCGGTCAACGGGTCGTGGGGTGAAGCCTACGGAGTGGAATTCAGTCTGGAAATGCGCAACAAGAGCGGCTCCGATCGTTTGTCCGGTTGGATAACGTATGCGCTCGCCTGGGCCCAGCGATACCGCGACGGAGCAGTCATCCCGTTCAATTATGACCAGCGTCACACCATCAACATTGTCATGAATTATAACGTGAATGATTGGTTTACGCTGGGAGCGTACTGGCGTTTCGGCACGAATTTTCCGTACACGGAACCTGTAGGTGTACGACCTCGAATCGTGCGGCAAGACGGCAAGCCGATCATCGCGACGGATTT
>JALUUP010000532.1 GCA_027021285.1 Bacteroidota bacterium
CGGCTATCTTATCGGAAACCGCGCACAATTGGAGACGTGCTCCGAGCGGCCGGGCGAGGGACCGTTGTTTCACGTGGTGCACGATTATTCCCGGGCCAGCGGAGCCGCAGTGATAGCCGGTTTTGTCGAGCGCGCGAAAGAGGTGTTCTATAATTCCGCCATGCTCGTGACACCGGACGGTTTGACGGGTGTATATCGAAAAACTCACTTGTTTGGAAACGAGCCTTCCTTGTTCCAGGCCGGGGATTCCGGTTTCAACGTCTTTGACGTCGGCGGCGTGCGAATCGGTATCATGATTTGTTACGACTGGCGTTTTCCGGAAGCAGCCCGCACTCTGGCGTTGCAGGGAGCTGATATGATCTGCCATCCGTCCGATCTCGTCGCGGGTGCTCACCTGTGGAAACCGGTAATGCAGACGCGTTCGTTCGAAAACCGGGTGTTCGTTGCAACCGCAAACCGGACCGGGTTCGACCGAGCGGGAGACACCGAGCTCCGCTTCTCCGGATCGAGCCAGATCACGGATATTTCCGGGAAAATTCTCGCCGAACTTGGCGCGGATGAGACGGGAGTCTGCACGGCGGAAATTGATCCGCTTCGCGCCAGGAACAAAGCGTTCTCGGCAAAGAACGACATCTTCACGGATCGCAGACCTGAGTTCTACCGGCAGTCGTGACCGGCGCCTGCCATATTCGTGTTTTGTATCTTACCTGAAACCCATCACTCCTTTCGAAGGTACGCTTCGTGTGGTATGCCGGATTAATTCGTGTTCTTGTTCAGCTTCTCGGTCGGTCGCTGCGTATTCGCACTGACGTCGACGCCATGGCGGCGGAAGCATTGAAGCCAGGGCGTCCAGGCGTGATCGTGTTCTGGCATGGCTCCATGCTCTTTTCCTGGTGGTGGTTTCGCTGCCGGAACGGCGCCGCCCTGGTCAGCCGGAGCAAGGATGGTGAACTCCTGGCGCGTGTGCTCAGTGGCTGGGGCTACCGGTTGGTCCGCGGCTCAAGCAGCGCCGGGGGGAAGGACGCGATGAAGCTGATGGAAGACGCCGTTGGTCATGGGTACCGTATGTGTGTTACACCGGATGGGCCACGGGGTCCGCGCCACGTGATGAAAATGGGTGCCGTTCGCCTGGCACAGAAAACCGGTGTTCCATTGCTCCTCTTTGCCGTGGGCTTCAAATCGTACTGGTCCCTGCGGAGCTGGGACGGGTTTCAAATCCCCAAACCGTGGACGAAAGCGATAGTGATGATTCGCTGCATACCGATCGAGGAGTTGGCGCCTGAAAACGGCGATCTTGAACCGGTGCGGCAGGAAATCTCGCGACGGTTGAACGAGATGAATGACGAGGCCCTGCGTCTTGCGCGGGAAACACGGTGACGGCGAAAGCGACACGGAGGTGGCTCAAACCGGCGGCGTTTCTCTTCCGTTCGATCGTCCGCGCACGCAACCTGGCCTTTGACCGGAAATGGCTTACCATCGGACGCCCCGGTGTGCCGGTGATATCCGTCGGCAATATTGCTGTCGGTGGAGCCGGCAAGACACCGCTGGTAACGTTCCTTGCGGACATGATTTCCGGTTGGGACAAGAAGGTCGCCGTGGTCTCACGCGGGTATGCCCGTAAATCACGGGGAACGGTCATAGTTTCCGATGGAAATACGATCATGGTCCCGGTGGAAGTATCCGGGGATGAGCCCGCCATGCTGGCCCGGAAACTTCGACACGTCGTGATCGTCGTGGACGAACGGCGTTATCGTGGCTGTCGTGTCGCCATCGAACGCTTCGGGGCGGAAGTCATCATCCTTGACGACGCGTTCCAGCATCGTGCCTGCGCCCGCGATTTTGACATCGTTGCAGTTGAAGCAGGAATGGACATCCGGGAAGAGGCGTTGCTGCCCGTGGGACGGCTACGTGAACCGGTCGCCAACCTCGCTCGCGCGGATGCTGTCGTGCTGACCAAATGCCCGCCGTCGCAAGGCTGCGAGGACGAGGCGTCGAAGATTTTCCATGCATGCCGTAAACCGGTGTTTCCCGCCTCATTTGAACCGGTGGCCATGGTCGATTGGTTTGAAAAAAAGGAAGTACGTATCCCTGGATTTGTCTATGTCGTGAGCGGAGTAGCGCACCCGGATCACTTTCTGGCCACGCTCGGTAACCTGGGAATCCAGGTCGTCGGATCGAGCACCTTTCGCGATCATCATTGGTTTTCGGATGACGACGTGGCGGAGATTCTTCGGCAGGCCGGTAAAACCGGCGCCGGGGCAATCATCACGACGGAAAAAGATGCTGTGCGACTGGAGAGATTTTCGCAATCGTTCGCACGAATTCCCTTGTACGTGGTTGTGATGGAAATGAGATTATTGCGTGACCAGCAAGCCTTCCACGGGATGATCGCGCATGTTGTTGCAGGCCGGAGGGTAAACGAGCCTTCCGGGCAAAAAGAATAACAATAATAATGGGCAGGTGCTGGAGGAAAGCCGAGAATGAAGAAAGACGCAAGATGGTTCGAACAGAGACGCATGCCGTCATGGACGGCAATGATTCCGTTCCTGACGGCGCTGTTTGTTGTGACGGTTCTTGACGCCGGATGTAAGCAGGAAGAAAAGGAAGTGCGAGGTTGGGTCTACGCGCTTTCCGACACGCTTCCCCTGGCCGGGGCTCGTGTCATGCTGAATCGCCCCCATTCGCGCATATGGAAAACGGACAGCACGGGCCGATTCCGGATGCGTCTTCGTCCTGAACCCAAGGATTCCCTGGTTATCTCCGCGCCGTCGAAAATCAAGGAACGCCTGCCGTTACAAGTCTTCATGGACGATTCGCTCGTTGTTTACCTGGAAAGTGCCCCGGATACGCTTTACACCGCGATGGGGCCGATTCCTCTGACCCGGGTCAAAAAGAATCCCAATATTTTCCCCAAACGCTTGTCGAAGAACGAGATCCTGGAAATTGTCAGGGATCGATACCCACGCGCACGTATTCTGTACGTGGAGTTTGTGCGGGTTCCTCCGCCGGGTGATGACTATTGGATTATCGATATCGAGCAGGGGCGATATGTTGACGAATTGCTCCTAGATGCAAGGACTGCGCGCCAGATAAATCCAGATGGACGGTAGAATTTGACGGAAGCTCTGAGGATAGTTCACATGTTTGCCCAGGTGCAGCGATTGTGCGGGCTCTCCGTTTTTACAATATCGTAACCGGTAACGTTGAATTTCCGCTCATATGCTCGCGAAAAGGGCGGAATATCTTTTATCTTGCCAGTCGAGCATCATTTTTGTAGCTTTTGAATCTAGTATGAACACGGCGCAGAGCTGAACTGATACACGTAAGACAACGGCGGATTTTATTCATGACTATAAAAAAAATAAACCGGGTAATATTTTTCGTTCTTTTCCTCCTGGCTTCCGGCCAGATTGAAACGGTTCTTGCCCAGGAAGCCGCAACCTGGACGGCCGAACCTTCGCAGGCAGTGGTTGCCGCCGGTAATACTTTGGTTGTAAAGGTTACCGCCGATATCAATGAAGGCTGGCACGTTTATTCAACGCATGGGTACGATGAAGGACCGGTACCGACGACCATAGATTTTCCTGAAGATTCTCCTCTCGTCCTGGCGGGAAAAGTTAAGCAGCCACCGCCGATTGAGGAATTCGATGAGGCCTTTGGCATCAACACCGAGTATTATGAAGAAGGTGTGACGTTCGAAGTTCCGGCGCGGGTTCTGCCGGGAACGGCGCCGGGGAAGCGAACGGTACAGGTTGAAGTAACCTTCATGGCTTGCAACGATAGGATATGTCTCCCCCCGAAGACGATTACGCTTGACTTTCCCCTCACTATCGAAAAGGGAGTAGAGAAAGTAACGGAGATCGTGGCGGAGGATACGGGAAGCTCTGTTGTTTCCGCTCGCGAAGCAGATACGATATCGGTAACTGGCAATGCGCCTGTTTCAACAGGAGTCGATGATAATTCCGGGCGATCGACGTTTGGCGACGCCTCCGAGGTAGAAGCGGCCCGGGAGCAAGGACTTTGGGCCTACCTGCTTCTCGCCATGTCCGTGGGAGCGCTGGCGCTCTTGACTCCTTGCGTTTTTCCCATGATTCCTATTACCGTGTCGTTCTTTACCAAGCGTCAGGATCAAAACCGTGCCCGCGGAATCATAGACGCGCTTGTCTATTCGCTGGGAATCATCGTGACGTTCACCGGCCTGGGAGTCTTGTTGGCGGTCATGTTCGGCGCGGCGGGCATTAACAAGTTTGCGGCGAATCCATGGATGAACATTCTTATCGCCGGGATCTTTGTCGTCTTTGCGCTCAACCTGTTCGGCATGTTTGAAATCCAATTGCCGGCGTCGGTCCTGAACAAACTCAACCTTGCGTCCCAGAAAAAAGGAGGCGGCTACGTAAGTGTTCTCCTCATGGGATTGACGTTTACGCTTACTTCGTTCACGTGCACGGTTCCGTTCGTTGGTACGGTCATGGTCGCTGCGTCACAAGGAGACATCTGGTGGTCCCTGGCCGGAATGCTGGCCTTCTCCGCAGTGTTCGCCATCCCGTTTTTCCTGCTGGCTCTTTTCCCGTCGTGGTTGAAATCGCTTCCCAGGAGCGGGGGATGGATGAATTCCATCAAGGTGGTGATGGGTTTTCTCGAGCTGGCCGCGGCCATGAAATTTGCGAGCAATGTCGATTTGATCTGGGGCATTGGCTTGTTGAACCGCGATTTTTTCCTGGCTATCTGGATAGCTATTGGAATCCTTGTAAGCATGTATATTCTGGGCAAGATCAGGTTTTCGCACGAGATGCCCGTGGAGGCCGCGGGTGTCGGGCGCGTGTTGTTTGCCCTGTTTTTCATCGCCGTATCCGTGTACTTATATACCGGACTTAACGATCGGCCGCTGGGCGAGCTCGATGCCTTTCTCCCGCCGATGAACTACGAAGAGACGATAGACGCAGCCTCCGGCAACGTGTCCGCGTCGCGCCGCGCTTCCGATGAACAATGGCTTACGACATTGGATGAAGCGAAACGAGTCGCTTCGGTGAAGAACAAGAATATCTTTATCGATTTTACCGGGTTCGCCTGTACGAATTGTCGCTGGATGGAAGCGAATCTGTTTACACGGGATGATGTCAAAGAGCTATTCTCCCAGTACGTTCTTGTGCGATTGTACACCGACGGCCAGGGAGAAGAATATGAACGGAATCGGCAGTTCCAGGAGGAAGAGTTTGGAACGGTTGCTCTTCCTTTGTACGTCATCATCGACGCGCAGGGAGATGAAATCGTGCGATTTCCGGGAATGACACGTGACCCCGCGGAATTCGTCCGGTTTCTTCGCCACGGTTTAACCCGGCAGGAAATGCTGTCTCGCCGCCAATCCTCAATCACGATTGATAATATGTAGTGCCTTGCCATGCCCGCAACAGTGCTCATCGTCGAAGACAACCCGGACAATCGCCTGCTCATTCACATGATCTTTCAACGATTCATGAAAAACGAGGTCCGGCTTGTCGATGCCGAGGATGGCGTTGAGGCTGTGGATTACGTTTCATCGAATACGCCCGATCTGATTCTCATGGATTTGAAGATGCCGAAAATGGACGGCTTCGAAGCGATCAAGAAAATCCGTTCCATCCCATCCTGCAAGGATATTCCTATCTTGGTCCTTTCCGCGCAGGCAAACAAAGCCGACCTGGAGCGCGCCCAGCAGATCGGATCGAACGGTTTCATTACTAAACCGATCAACATCCAGCTTTTTATCAAGACAATCCAGGAATATGTTTCAAGTCCCTGACCGATGAAGGAGTTGCAACGGACAGGAACTCATGCGCGAGATGGAAATGATGCAACGGTTTCCAGGAAAGCGGAACATGTCCGCTTGTGCGCGGAGGAAGAAGTAGCGTTCACGGGGAAAACGACGGGGTTCGAGCGCTGGGAATTCGAGCATAACGCGCTCCCGGAATTGAACGTGAGCGAGGTCGATACTTCGTGCGTGTTCCTTGGACGACGGTTGTCGGTTCCGTTGATCGTTTCCGGTATGACCGGTGGGTACGATGGAGCTGAATCGGTCAATCGATCACTGGCGCGCTTGTGCCGCCAACTGAATATCGCGCTCGGTGTCGGAAGCCAGAGACAAATGCTCGACGACGACCGGTTTCTGGGTTCGTACACGGTTGTTCGCGAAGAGGCCCCGGACATCCCGCTTATTGCAAACCTCGGAGCAACTGAAATCGCCCGGATCCAAGACCTGAAGCCCGTGCACCGACTCGTTGATGTCATTCAAGCGGATGCCTTGGCAGTGCACTGCAATCCTCTCCAGGAATTCCTTCAGCCCGAAGGGAATCCCGAGTTTCGGGGAGTGTTAAAAGCGATCGGCAGGCTTGTTCGCGATCTTTCCGTTCCCGTCATTGTGAAGGAAGTCGGCGCCGGTATTTCCGCCGAGGTTGCCGGGCGGCTGGTGGAGGCCGGAGTACGGTGGATAGATGTTGCAGGCGCGGGCGGGACGAGCTGGGCGGGCGTTGAGATGATGCGGCGGGAGGAGCGTTGTCTCCCGGTGTCGCCGGAGTTCCGGAACTGGGGGATCCCTACCGCCGAAGCCGTGCGCGAGGTTCGGCACGCCGTCGATCCGGACGTAAACATCATTGCTTCAGGCGGAATAGCGGACGGGGTGATGATTGCAAAGGCCCTTGCTCTCGGGGCGGATTACGTCGCCGCGGCACGACCGGTCTTGCAGGCGTTGTGGAACGCTTCTTTCGACGAAGCTGTCCGTCTTCTTGAAGGATGGTCGAATGACCTGAAAGGCGTGATGTTCCTGACCGGTTCCCGGACATTGGCGGATCTGAAACTTCAACCATTGAGGAGTGTAGCCGGTGAGCGTTGACCGCATGGATACGTATGCGACCCTGTACGCGCGGTTCAAGTCCGAGATTGATTCCCGGTTGTCGGAAGTCGTTGCGCAGGAAAAACCGGTATCCATTTTCGAACCGGCGCGGTACATCCTCGGAAGCGGTGGAAAGCGAATCCGTCCCGTTTTGCTGTTGTCTTCCTGCCTGGCTGCCGGCGGGGACGTGGAAAACGCGTACGATGCGGCAACTGCAGTGGAAATCCTGCACAATTTCACTCTCGTGCACGACGACATCATGGATAACGCTCCCGCCCGGAGGGGACAAAAAACGGTGCACGAACAGTGGGACGCCAACATTGCCATCCTGCTGGGCGACGAGTTGATGGGACTTGCGTATCGCCAATTGTTGCGCACGACGAGCAACCGGCTGACTGATATTCTGAAATGCTTTACCGAAGGTGTTATCGAGGTTTGCGAGGGACAGGCACTGGATAAGGAATTTGAATCTGCGGGCGCCGTCAGCATGGATCAGTACTGGGAGATGATACAGAAAAAAACGGGCAGGCTTATGGTGATGTCGGCAGATATTGGAGCCATGATCGCGGAAGCGCGCGATGAGCATCACCGCGGGATTATCGAGTATGCCACACATATCGGACTGGCGTTCCAGGTCCTGGACGATCTCCTGGATACTGTAGCAGATGATTCGTTCGGTAAAGTCATCGGGCGGGACATCCAGGAGGGCAAGAAAACTTTTCTCCTGGTGGACGCAATGGAACATGCCCGGGGCGAAGCCCTCGAGTGGCTTCGAAATGTCGGTCTCCGCCGCGTAACCGGCGACGACGTCGTCAAGAAGACGACCGCCCTGTTCCACGAGTTGGGATCGATCGACCGAGCCCGGGGGCAGGTTGCTGTCCGCACGGAAAAATCCCTCGCCGCCCTTCGGTCTTTGCCGGATGGGGAGGGGAAAGGGATGCTGGAATGGTTTGCCCGGATGTTGCTGCATCGGTCGATATGATCATGATTACGAAAGAAGTCACGGTGAAAAACAGGGCGGGCTTGCATACCAGGCCGGCCGCGGCCCTGGTAAAAAACGCGGCGAAATACAAGTCCAATTTTTATATCACGAAGAACAACATGCGTATCAACGGGAAAAGCATTATCGGCGTCATGACCCTGGCCGCCGCACAGGGAACGGTCTTGACGCTTGAGTTCGAAGGAGAGGACGAGGAAGAAGCCGCACGCGCAATTGTTCAACTATTCGAGGATGGTTTTGGCGAAGAATGACGATAGCTCCAGCATCCCGCTGACGACGAGTAACGGGAAGAACGGGAAGAACGAAAAGATCTTTCGCGGTATTGCCGCCGCTCCCGGCATTTCGTTTGGATTGGCGTACGTGTACAGTCAGATGGAGGTTGTCATTCGCCGGACTGACATCACGCTGGGGGAAGTTGAAAGCGAATTGCTTCTTTACCGCCAGGCGCTGGAACGCTCTGCGGAAGAATTGGAAAAAATATACGACCTCGCCAAGGAAAAGCTGGGCGAATCCCTGGCAGAGATTTTCCAGGGGCACCTCATGATGTTACATGATCCCGTGCTTACCGAGGCAATTGAGAACCGTGTGCGCGGAAGGCTGAACAAAGCTGAGTACGCCGTTGCCAGTGAATTCGAGAAATACGCGAGCCGGTTGCGCGACAGTGCGGATGATCTCCTGCACGAGCGAATGCAGGACCTGGAGGACGTGAAGAACCGATTGATCCGCAACCTCCAGCGCAAGCGCCTGACCGGTACGATCGAGGGAGGGCGGATTATTTTTTCACGGAAATTGACACCGGCGGACACGGTGTTGTTCAGCAGGCACAACGTGCTTGGGTACGTGACGGAAACCGGTGGAATGACCTCGCATGCCGCCATCATATCACGGTCGCTGAATATCCCCGCCGTTGTCGCCGTTCCCGGAATCCTGAACGAGGTTAATGACGGCGACCTCGTCATCATCGACGGGTACAAAGGCCTCGTGTATATCAATCCTTCGGATACGCATCTTGCGGAGTGCCGAAAGAAAATTGCCGAGATCGAGAATATCGCCAAGAAGCTCGAGACCTTGCGCGATCTGCATTGCGAGACAACGGATGGCCACGTCGTTGAACTGGCGGCAAACGCGGAGTTCGTGGAAGAGGTCGAGTACATCCGGCAACAGGGTGCTGACGGTATCGGCCTGTACCGTACGGAGCATTTGTACCTGTTGCGCGAAGAATTTCCTTCCGAGCAGGAGCAGTTCCTGGTGTACCACGAAATCGCCGAGGCCATGCATCCGCGCCCGGTTATTTTCCGCGTGTTCGATATTGGCGGCGACAAGGTCCTCGATTCGAGCG
The DNA here is from genome assembly GCA_027021285.1 of Bacteroidota bacterium. Lineage (GTDB taxonomy): Bacteria > Bacteroidota > Ignavibacteria > SZUA-365 > JAADGX01 > JAADGX01. Next base: position 9,205 of record JALUUP010000532.1, read on the forward strand.
CGCGTGAAGGAAATCCATTCATGGGATGGCGCGGCATTCGTTTGCTCCTCGATCAACCGGATATTTTCCGTGCACAGCTCAGGGCGATCCTCCGGGCATCCCGGGGCGGCAATGTCAAGATCATGTTTCCCATGATTTCCGGCTTGGTGGTCCTGAAAGCCGCCGTTGATTTTCTTGATGGAGTGAAAGAAGAACTTCGCCACGAAGGTGTTCCTTTCGATGAAGAGATAAAGGTCGGAGCGATGATTGAAGTTCCGTCCGCCGTCCTGATTGCGGATGTTCTCGCCCGGGAGGTCGATTTCTTCAGTATCGGAACCAACGATCTCATCCAGTACCTGCTGGCCGTGGACCGGGGGAATGAGCTCATTTCCGAACTGTACCAGGAATTTCATCCGGCCGTGCTCCACGCGATCCGCATGGTGATTGAGAGCGCCCACCGGAACAACATCTGGGTTGGGCTGTGCGGAGAAATGGCGGGAAATCCATACGCCACACCACTTCTCCTGGGAATGGGGATCGATGAGTTCAGTGTCATCCCATCCGTTCTTCCCGAGATCAAACATATCGTACGGTCGTTTTCTTTCAAGGAAGCGGAGGAACTGGCGCGACGGGCGCTGGACGCGAAAACGCACGAGGAAGTTAGGGAATGGCTCATTCCGCTGATGCACGACCGGTTTCCGGAATTTTTTACCACGACGATGACGTAATTTCCGAATCGGTCGTGATTCGCCGTGACTGAATCAGGAGAAATCAACCGCTTATGAAGCCAACCAACATGCATGACCGCCTTCAGCGGTTCGACTCCGGGAACATGTTCGCGCTGTTGAAGGAGTTTCCTGCGCAGGTACGTGAAGCGCATCGTATCGCTTCGCGGACGGATTGCGGAAGTTTAAACCGGGGGGCGATCCAAAACGTGATCGTCGCCGGCCTGGGTGGATCCGCCATCGGTGGCGACATCCTGCGCGACTATCTGGCTCCCACGATGGATGTCCCCGTCTTCGTGAACCGGGATTATTCCTTGCCCGCCTGGGTTGGAGAATCAACACTGGTGTTTGCGTGCAGTTATTCCGGCAACACCGAAGAAACCCTGGCTGCTTTCGACGAGGCGCGCGAAAAAAGGGCGCAGGTTGTCTGTCTTACCAGCGGAGGGGAACTCGCCCGAGCAGCAGCGGACAGGGGTAATGTTCTTATCAACGTACCGGGAGGACAGCCGCCGCGGACCGCGTTGGGCTACATGTTTTTGCCGATGCTCGTGACCCTGGAAAAACTGGGATTGGTGGAAGACCTGGAGGCGGAAATCGAGGAAACACTCGGCCTGCTCGAACGGCAATCGGGTTCATTTGGGGAGTTCGATGCGGAAAACGAGGCGTTGAGGCTTGCCGGAGAGATTCGCGATCGCCTGCCGATCATTTACTCCGCCAGGGAGTTCCTGGAAGCGGTAAACATGCGATGGAGGGCGCAGATGGAAGAGAACAGCAAGGTTCTCGCGTATGGGAACGTCCTTCCGGAAATGAACCATAACGAGATCATGGGATGGGAGCGTCTGCCGGACGTTCTTGAGCGATGCGCGGTGATATTCCTGGTCAGCGGCGATGAACACCCGCAGGTGAGGAAGCGCATGTCGGTGACCCGTGAATTGATCGAACCGTATGCGGGTTCGGTCCATAGTGTTCACGCGGAAGGTGAGAGCCGGCTTGCAAAGATTTTAGGATTGATTTCATACGGTGATTGGGTTAGCTTCTATGCAGCAATTTTGAACGGCGTCGATCCAACCCCGATCGCGAAGATACAGGCTCTCAAGGCATCCCTGAAGTAAATGCCGCCGTCACCGCCGATGGTGTTCACTCCCGGGGAAACAGTTCGGCACCGCCGCACGTCATGAAAAGGTCTTTTCTCATCATAACCGCAGTCATCGGGCTGCTGTTCGTGCCGGGCATGGAGGAAATCCACGCCCAGTTCCTGCCTTTTGGCAGAAACAAGATCTCTTATGCACAATTCCACTGGCGCGTGCTCAAGACCGACCACTTCGACGTGTATTACTACCCCGAGATGCTCGACCTGGCGCAGCGCGGGGCCACGTTTGCCGAGGAAGCGTACCGTGATTTGCGCGAGAAATTCAACTTTTCCATCAACCATCGCATTCCCCTGATCCTGTACTCCTCTCCGATTCACTTCCAGCAGACGAATGTATCGCCGGGGTTCATTCCGGAAGGTGTGGGCGGCTTCTTCGAGTTCCTCAAGGGCCGGGTTGTCATTCCCAGCAACGGCTCTCTGGCGGATTTCCGGCATGTAATCCGGCATGAGCTTGTTCACGTCTTTATGCACAACCGCGTGGAGCGGGTCATCATCGATTACGGTCTTCCGGGCGACCGCTACCCGCCGCTGTGGTTCGTGGAAGGACTGGCGGAATTTTTCTCCACCGAATGGGACAGCCAGGCGGAGATGGTCTTACGCGACGCGATGTTGAATGGATATTTCACACCTATCTCCAGGATCGGGGCCATCGCCGGTACATTTCTCATGTACAAAGAAGGCCAGGCGGCGTTGATGTTCATCGCAGAAAAATACGGGCACGAGAGCGTTCGGTTGTTGCTGGAAAACCTGTGGAAAGGAAAAACCTTCAGCGATGTGCTGAAAGCCACGATCGGAAAATCCTTCCGCGAATTCGACGTGGAATGGGAGTACTACCTCAAGAGAAAATATTACCCGCTCCTGTCTGATCACCGGGAGCCGGGCGACGTGTCTGTGCCCGTGGTGACGAGTGGATTTAACTCCAAACCTACTTTTTATCGGCGCGGCGACAGCGCGTACGTTGTGTACATCGGCAACGTGACCGGGTACACGAGTATTTACGAGAAGTCGCTGCGCGGTGGTAAGCCCGTGCGTCTCATCCAGGGAGAAAAAACGGATGAATTCGAGGCGTTCCACATCTTTCAGTCCCGCATGTCCATCTTTCGGGACAGCATCCTGGCGTTCATCACCAAGAGCGGAGCCAGCGACGTCCTCCATTTCTACGACCTGCCGCGCCGCAAATACCTGAGAAATCTTCGTTTCAAAGACCTCGTGATGCTGGGGTCCCCCTCCTGGTCCCCGGACGGTGAACATATTGTTTTCTCCGCCATCAACAGGGCGGGATGGAACGACCTGTACATGGTGAATATCTACACGGACGAGCTTCGGAAGATCACCAACGATATTTACGACGACCGTGATCCGGCCTGGTCGCCTGACGGAACCTGGATCGTGTTCACTTCAGATCGCGGACGCGATGGCAAGCGTGGTGTGTATAACTTGTACGGGTATGAATTGTCAACGAGAATGGTCCGCGCCGTGACCGATGGAAACACGAGTTATTATTCGCCCGCCTGGGCACCCGACGGAATGACCCTTGCTTGTACAAACGATCGTGACGGCACGCAGAATATCTTTTTCCTTCGCTTCGACAGCACGCGGAGGCCGCTCGAACTGCGTCGGGTCACGAAATTGACCACGGCGGCGTTCGACCCGGTGTTTACATACAAGGGAAGCGTCCTGTTTTCCGTGTTCGATCATTTTCAATTCCAGATCAGGGGTATCAACGAGGTGCTCGGGGCGTATGACTCGTTGGAAGTGGTTCCTTTCGCTGCGCCCGATCGTCCGATCGCGGCGTGGGACGTTCCGCTCTACGGCGTGAAATCGACGTCGTCCGACGTGCCGTACAAGCGACGCTACCAGTTGGACCTGGCCCAGAGCCAGATTTCCACCGACCCCGTGTTCGGAACCATCGGGGGGGCGGCGTTGTCCATGAGCGATATGCTGGGCAGCGACCAGTACTATTTTCTGCTCTACAATACCGCGCAGACGGCAGACGAGATCCTGTCGAGTTTCAGTATCGCAGTTTCCCGCATCTCTTTGAACACTCGCACACCGTACGCGTACGGTGTGTACCACTACTCGGGCAGGCGGTACGATCTGACGGATCCGGACGTGTATTTTTACGAACGGGCTTTCGGCGGCTACTTCGCCCTGAGCTATCCGCTCTCCAAGTTCTACCGGATCGAAGCGTCGGTGAAGCTGGGCAATTCCGACAAGTCGGCGATTTTCGACGTGCGGGAGCGCAAGGCGGTGTTGTTGACCAATTCCGTTTCCTTCGTCAAAGACAACGCTTTGTATTACTGGACGGGACCCATCGATGGAAGCCGTTTCAATATCACGCTTTCTTACACGACCGACATCCAGTATTCAAACGTCAACTATTACTCCGTGTTGTTCGACTACCGGCGATACTTCCGCATCGACCAGCGCACGGCTTTCGCCAGCCGTATCGAATTACTGTACAACCACGGCGAAGAAGCGCGCAGGTACTTCCTGGGAGGAAGCTGGGACCTGCGCGGGTGGCCGTTCTGGTCCATCCGCGGGACAAAGGTCTGGCTCACGAGCCATGAGCTCCGCTTTCCGTTGCTCGACAACATCGGCCTGAATTTTCCGTTCGGCAATGTTTCCCTGGGCCTGATCCGTGGCGCCTTGTTTTTCGACGCCGGCAACGCCTGGGACTCGGAATACCCGGGAACACGGGGAAGCATCGGCTTCGGATTTCGGTTCAACCTGCTTGGCGTTCTGGTCCTCCGTTATGACGTTGGCAAGCGCATCGAGGACAATTTTTCCACACTGCAGACCGGGCTCTTTCAACAGTTCTTTTTCGGGTGGGATTTCTGATGCGCGCGCTCATCGTTTTTCTCGCGATCGGGATGGCGCTCGCGGGGTGCCGGACCGTCATCAGCCTGTACGAACCCATTCTCGTTTCCACAAACGAATGGAACATGCTGGGCAGGGACGCGAGGCATTCAGGCTTCGTGAAAACGTCGATCGAACCGCCCTTGCGGCTCGAATGGACGCGGGACGTCTCCGGGGGCGTTACGACGGGCTCGCCCGTGTACGGCGACGGTGTTTTGATGATTCCGACCCTGTCGGGATATATCAGCTTCGTGAACATCGACAGCGGGGAGGAATTCGGTTTCGTCAATCTCCGTGCGACGACCACCGCCGCCCCGGCCGTGAAAGACTCGCTGCTTGTTGTGCCCGTATATGGCGGCGACGTCAGCCTCCGCGTGTACAACATGAAGAACGCTTCAATGTACTGGGAGATACAAACCGGCACCGTGGAAACCGCTCCCCTGGTCGTGGATCGATTTCTCGTGACCGCGACGACGCAAGGCGTGGTCCATTGCTACGATCTGTTTGGCAAAGGGGAAATATGGAAAACGAAACTGCCCGCGCGCATCTATTCGAACCCTGCATCTGACGGGGAACGCGCGGTCGTCGCTTGCAGCAACGGCGTTATCTACGGTCTGGACATGAGCAACGGCGATATTCTCTGGAAACAACCGACGGGCGACGCGATATTCGCCACGCTGGTCATGAGTGATTCGCTGTGCATCGTACCGTCATTGGACGAGAACGTGTACGCCTTCAACAACAGGACGGGCAAGCCGGCCTGGAAAACGTTTATCGGAACGAAATCGTATGCCGGCGGGGCACTGGCGGATTCGCTCTTTATCCTGGGCGGGACCGATGAAACCGTGTATGCCCTGAACGTGAAGACGGGAGACATCACATGGTCCACCCGGCGCCGAGGAGTAGTGAGCACTCTGCCGGTGGTTGCCGGTTCGGTGGCTTACGTTGGTTTTCAATCCGGTTTCCTGGTGGCGCTCGATATTCACGACGGGGCCATGCTTTGGGAGCATCGTGTCGACGGGAGGATAAGAATGTCGCCGGTGATCGCGGGCGAACGGATCGTGGTTGTTTCGGAAAGGGGCGAAATGTACTGTTGGAGACCGGGAGAATGAAGGCGTGAACATTCTCGTCGCCATAGTGTTTCTGTTCTCGCTGTCGGTGCGGGCGTTGTCCCAGGAAGTCATTCTCACCCGGCCGCCGGGCGGGATCGTCATGTGGAACGACAGCGTGGTTGGAACAGCGCCGTATCTGGTGAACGGCATCCACCCGGGAGACACCGTGTTCGTGTATCCTCCGGACACCACGGTTTGGAATCCCCCCGGTGTACCCGTGAACGTGCGCAACGCCGATGATACGATCGTTGTCAGGCTTCCCGCGGTGAAACGCCTGGAATCGATTCCGTTCGGAGCGAAAATCCTGCTCGGAGATTCCGTTGTTGCAACGACGCCCGCACAGATAGCCGTGCCGGGGGATTCGCTGACTGTCGGTTTGCTCCTCTTCGGGTTTGCAGATACGACAATCACAATCAGGTATGAAGAGGATGTACCCCCCGTAATCTTGAAGCCTCTTGCCGGGTTCAACGCTCCCGTCTTTGTGAACGAGCGCGAGACCGTGCTTACCCTTCCCGGCTGGAAAGTTGTCCTGCCCTCGGTTGCTGGTCTTGCTTCAGGGATCGCCGCTGTTCTGTTCAAGTCGCGCGCAAATGACTACTACGACCGCTACAGGCAGACGAGAGATCCGGCCGAACTGGACAATACGCGCCGCTTCGACATCCTGTCCGGGATTTCTCTCGTCATCATGGAAGCGAGTATGGCCTGGCTGGTATATTACATCTTGAGTGAATCATGACGGACAGGAGATATATGCAGGAACGAATTATGGCGCTGCCGGAAGGTACCACGATCCGGGCGGACATTCACACCCATACGCTGTACTCGGATGGCGTGCATTCGCCTGAAGCCCTGGTGAAGAAGGCCGCAGGCGCTGGCATCGGGATCCTGGCGGTCACCGATCACGATTCGATGGAAGCTTATGAGGAGACGATTGAGGCGGGAAAAACACACGGGGTGCTCATCCTCAGCGGGGTGGAACTCAGCGCCACGCTCGGGAGCAAGGACGTTCACATCCTCGGGTACAACGTGGATCCGTTCCATGCCGGGTTCCGCCAACGCCTGGCGTTTTTCAGGCAGGAACGGCAGCGCAGGGCGGAAAAGATCGTTCACAAGCTCAACACGCTGGACGTACCGCTCACGCTCGATCACGTGCTGGAACAGGCGGGTCAGGCGCCGTTGAGCCGCCCGCACGTGGCGAAGGCCATGAAGGCCGCGGGTTTCACGAGAACGTACATGCAGGCGTTCCGGGAATACATCGCGGATGGGGGGCCGGCGTACGTTGCCAGGTATTACGTGACGCCGCGCGATATCATCGAGCTTATCGCGGAAGCGGGAGGAGTGTCCATCCTCGCCCACCCGTCCAACTACTTTACGGAAAACGAATTGAAAACCCTTATACAAGCGGGGCTGGACGGTATCGAAACCGTACATCCTTCCCACGACCGGGAGCGCCGGCAGTTTTTTGAAGGCATTGCCAGCGCGTATTTTCTTCTCCAGGGAGGGGGCTCGGATTATCATGGTGGTGAACGGGAAGATGATGTACATTTCGGAACGTTCACCATTTCAACGGAAATGGTGAAGGCCATCGTGCTTCGCTCCACGTTACAGCAACAGTAAAGGACACACATTATGTTCACCCCAATCGAAGGTCATCTTCATGCGAAAGATTTCCGGTTCGCCCTCGTCGTCAGCCGGTGGAATAACGTTGTCACCCGCCGACTTCTCGACGGGGCGATCGACTGCCTCTCCCGCCACGGCGCCGGGGAATCCCAGTACAAGGTCATTTATTGCCCGGGAAGCTTCGAGATCCCCCTGGTGGCCAAGTACGCTGTGAACTCGGAACACTATGACGCGGTGATCTGTCTCGGTGCGATTATCCGCGGCGACACGCCGCACTTCGAGTACATCGCGGGAGAAGTAACCAAGGGTATCGCTCAGCTTTCACTCGAGTCGGAGAAACCGGTCGCGTACGGCATCCTGACCACCGACACAATGGAACAGGCCCTTGAACGCGCGGGGATGAAATCGGGAAACAAGGGATGGGACGCCGCCCTGTCCGCGATCGAAATGGTGAACCTTCTCGCCCAATTCAAAAAATCGGATTCCTGATGTTTCGGCGAATTCTTATCTCTGTTCTCGTCTTCCTTGCAAGTTTTTCTCTTTCAGCCCAGGATTTCGGATCGTGGACCTCATACACGTCCATGAAGCGCGTGCGCGCGCTCTCAGGATCGTCGGACGCGGTATGGGCCGCCACGGAGGGGGGCGTGTTTCGATACGATCCCGGCGCGGATTCCGCAAACGCGTTCACGACTTATACCAATATCGAGGGTCTGGCGGGCATCGACGCTGCCAGTATTGTCGTGACCGGCCGGCGCGTCCTTACCGGTTTTGGTTCGGGAAACATCAACATGCTCGATGACGAACACTGGACACTCGTCCCGGACATCGCCCGCAGCACCAATTACACGCGACGCGGTATCAACACGTTTGCCCCGGACGGCGACCGCGTCTTCGTCGGGACAGAGTTCGGAGTCACGGTGTTCTACCCGGAGAAACGCGAATTCGGCGATACGTACGTGCAATTCGGCGACCTCGCTTCGCCCGCCGCGGTGAACGATGTATTCATCCTCGGTGGCGACATCTGGGTTGCGACGGATCGCGGAACCGCAAGGGCCTCGCTTTCCGCTCCCAACCTGCAGGAACCGGCCACCTGGACGTCGTACACCACCTCGGACGGGCTCCCTGCCAATAATACGCTGGCCCTCCAGGTTTTTCGGGGCGAGATGATCGCCGGCACCGAATCCGGCGTCGCCGTCTTTCGGGGCGGATCGTGGTCCGCGTTGTCCGCGTTTCCCAACGGAGGAATCGTGGATATGGCCTCGACCGGCGACACTCTGTACGTGCTGACGAAGAACGACCTCTTTCGGGCGACAACCCTGGACAACCTGGAAAAATTGCATTCCTCGCCGCCGGGTGTGGAATTCACCAGCATGCTCATAAATGCGTCCGGCCAGCTCTGGTTGGGCACCACGGATGGTATCGTTGAACACCGGGGAGCCGACGAATGGATCTACCTGAAGCCGGACGGACCGAACTCCAACCAGTTCACGAGCCTGGCTGTTTCCACCACCGGTGTTTTGTGGGCGGCCTCCGGTCGCGATGCGGCGGGAAAGGGATTTTACGGTTTCGACGGCGAGCGCTGGATGAATTATACGACGACGACGCACCCGGAAATCGAATCGAATTCGTATCTCCTGGTTACCGCTGCTCCGAGCGGTGCGATGATCTTCGGCGGATGGGGCGCCGGGCTTCTCGTCCGCTATCCCGATGGAAGCCTTCAGCGTTTCGATGAGACCAACGTTCCCGATTTTCCGGGCGTGGTGGGCGGACCGGGCTTCAATGCAATCGGGGGTGTGGCCGTGGACCGTAACGGCACGGTGTGGATGGTGCATTTCCGAACCGGAAACGGCTCTATTCTTGGCGCCCTTACCGCCGATTCGACGTGGCACTTCTTTTCCAATCCGGTTTCGCCGGAAATTACCTACCTGACCCAGCTGGCTATCGATGCTTACGGGACCAAGTGGATCATTCCTTCCGGCGCCTCTCCGTTCCAGGGGCTCGTGTATTTCAACGACAACGGCACACTTGAAGATAGGTCCGATGACACGTGGGGCTCGATGTCGGCCCGGGGGCCGGAAGGACTGGACGCGGCGAAGGTGACCGCCGTGGCCGTGGATCGCACGGGTGATCTTTGGATCGGCACCGACATCGGGTTGCGGACAATCTTCAACACCCGGAACCCGGAGCGGGTGATCAAAACCTGCAACAACACCTTGTGCAACATCGAGGGCCAGTACGTCACGTGCATTGCCATCGATCCCCTCAACAACAAATGGATCGGTACACAGAACGGTGTTTTCGTTCTTTCCGCTGACGGCGGGTTCATTATCGCCCAGTACGACGAGTCGAATTCCCCGCTGTTGTCCAACGATGTGAAAGCCATCGTCGTGCATCCCCAAACCGGTGTCGCCTACATCGGAACCGACAAGGGATTGTCCGCGTTGCGCACGACAAGCATCCTTCCGCGCGAGTCGTTCGAGAAGTTGCGTGTCTCGCCCAATCCCTTCCGGCCGGGCGTGCATAACCAGGTGTACATCGACGGGCTGGTCGAGGAAACCACGCTGAAAATCGTCACACCAGACGGGGCACTGGTGGCCGAGGTCCCGACTCCCGGCGGCAGGATCGGATCGTGGGACGGTCGCACGCGCGAGGGGTCGCTGGTCAGGCCCGGCGTATATTTCATCATCGCCTACAATTATGACGGAACCAAGGCTGCGGTTGGAAAAATCGCCGTAATTCGTTAATATACATCAATATTTCCGTGAGTTCATCACAGCAGAAAAGGAGCAAAGGTGGAGAATTATCGAGATGAAGTATATTCGGAACGAGTTCGTGCCGGGAAGCGCACGTACTTTTTCGATGTGAAGCCCACCCGTTCGGAGAAGGACTTTTTCATCACCATCACCGAGAGCAAACGCGTCAACGATGGCGATTACAAGAAGCATAAAATTTACCTCTACAAGGAAGATTTCGAGAAATTCGTCGACGCGTTGAATCGGAGCGTGTCCAAGGCGCAGGAATCGATCGACAAGGTTGACGTGGGAGTTTCGCGCAAAGCAATTGACGCCACCGTGGGCGAACCGTTCTCGGGAAACAGCGAAGAGGACGGCTTTCTGCTGGACGATTTCGGTAATGACGACATCGAGGCGGAAGAGCCGAAACTGTAGCCGGTTCCCTCTTTTACACGTTTTCATTTTCTGACATCTTTTCACCCGGACAACGCCGTTTGTATGCGGCGGGGGAGTGGTTGTGCGTTTGTTGAAGATCGAAGGCGCTGGCAAGGGGGGCAAGGAGAATGTATCCGGTGGCTCGAGTGCACCATCAACGGAAACTGTCATTCCGGACGTGATCCGGAATCCAGTGCGGTGATTTGAAAATTGAAATTTGAAATTTGGAATTTGGCGCTTCTTGATGACAGGTGGAACGTTATAACGTTTTCCTTTGCGTCCTTTCGCCTACGCCGGGGCTCCGGCGCACAAGCCGCGCCTTCTTTGCGTTCTTGGCGGTTAATAAACGACCAAAGAGCGGACAAGGGGACAAGGAGACGGGGAGACAAGGAGAATGCGTCTGGTAGCGCGAGCGTTCTATCGGCGGAAACTGTCATTCCGGACTTGATCCGGAATCCAGTGCGTGGATTTGAAAATTGAAATTTGAGATTTGGAATTTGGCGCCTCTTGACGACAGGTGTAACGTTATAACGTTTGAATGTTCGAATACATGTACTGGTAGAGACCGTCCTGGTATGATTGGACACATTCTTGTTTTTTACGTCACTGTTGCCAAAAACCAAACGCGTATTCAGAACTCACTTCTTCGATTACTCCGTATCTCTTTTTGAGTAAAATTTATTTTTATGATCGTCAAAATGCAGTTCTATATCATAAGGGCTATATGCACCGGGTAGCCTGGCCTCGCAAGCAAGATAGCGCATGTATTTCGGTATTTCATGGTGGTATTTCCTTATTCTTACGAACAGAGATGGTTTACCTCGTTCCCATGACTATGAGCCCAATGTCGTTCCATTCTCCCACGATGAAAACATGATTTTTGTACATCGAAACGGAATGAAAAACCAGCGTTTCCGGGTATCTGAATAAATTGGGGTACCAGGCCCAGGTGGATCCATTATAATGAAGAGGAGACTGTCCGGAATTTTGTGTAAATATAATACTCATGTTTCAAGATCAAAGCGTTCCTTATGACTGATCGCAAGATAATTCAAGACCTCCGGCCAATGAGGAAGCGTCATGGTCCACTTGCGCTCAACGATCTGCATATTCAAAAACAGAAGTTTTAACAATGCCTGATCAGAGGGAAAAACGCTTTTGGTTTTGGTAACTTTTCGCATTTGACGATGAAGCGCCTCAATAGCATTTGTCGTGTATATCGCGCGTCTCAAACACTCCGGATACGAGAAAAACGTCGCCAGATTATCCCAGTTTGTGCGCCATGAAGAAACCACCTTCGGATATTTGTTTCCCCAGGTATCGGCAAACTTGTCAAGCGCCATCCGGCCGGCTTCCTCGGTGGCGGCTTTGTAGATAGGTTTCAAGTCTTTGATCACCGCTCTGCGGTCTTTCCATGACACGTAATTCATCGAGCGCCGGATCTGGTGAATAATGCATTGCTGTACTTCGGTGCGGGGAAAGATACTACGGATCGCTTCGGG
>JALUUP010000533.1 GCA_027021285.1 Bacteroidota bacterium
CGCGCTTCGTTGAACAGTGTGTACAGCACGGCTTACAGGGAGTCGAAATGCTTGCAGGCATTCCCGGGACCCTGGGCGGCGCCATCCGCATGAATGCAGGCGCATACGGCACCGAGATATCGGACCGCCTTGTTGAAATCAAAGTTGTACGAAATGGGAAGATCGCAGCCATGCCCCGTGAGGAGGGCGAGTTTGCGTATCGTTCCTCTGCGCTTCAGAAGGTCATCATTCTTGAAGCCCGCTTTCATCTTTCCTCGGCAGATCCTGTACTATTACGAGAGCGGCGAAAAGAATTGCTCCTGAAGCGCAATATGTCTCAACCGACGAACCTGCCGAACGCCGGAAGCATTTTCAAGAATCCGCCCGGCGATTTCGCGGCTCGTCTTATCGAATCCTGTGGATTAAAAGGGGTGAGAGAGGGCAGTGCCGTGGTGTCGGAAAAACACGCCAATTTCATCGTCAACATTGGAGGCGCCACGGCACGGGATATTCTTACTCTCATCCACAGAGTGCAGTCCGCGGTTTTCGAACAAACGGGAGTGTTCCTCGAGCCGGAGATCCGGTTCATCGGTTTCCCGGAGGAAGAAATCAACGGGCTTGTGAATCCGCCGGAATCACCACAGGGAGTGACGTCGTGAGAAGACGAAGGACATTGATGACCCCGGCAAAATACCGTCGCGCGGTCGTGCCGCTCTTTCTTCTCCTCGTGATCCTCTCGGGGCTTGGTGTTGTCGCCAACCGGTGGAGATCGTCGGCGAAGGAAATCCATCTCGAGGTGCGCGGCAACCGGCTGGTTGACAGCCTCACCGTAATACGACTTATCAGTCTTCCGGATTCCATGTGCCTGGCCGACGTGGACCTACTGGCTGTACGGCGTGCGGTCCTGCGGAATCCCTTTATTCGCAAAGTGGAAGTGTATCGCGATCCGCCATTGACACTTGTGATCGAAGTATCCGAACGCGTTCCGATTGCGAATATACTCGGTCCCGGGGGGACCATCTGGCCTGTCGACGAGGCGGGGTACGTCCTCCCGGCTTCGGATGCGGCCTCCGGTGATCTCCCTCTCATCACCGGTCTCTCTCCGACGACCAAGTTGCGCCCGGGGAAGCGTCTCGATGCGCCCGCCGTTCGTAAAGCGTTGTCCATTGTAAGCGTAGCCGGGCGAATTGGTGAATTCAACGACTGGATGATATCGGAAATATCTGTTGCGCACGAAAACGACATCGTTCTGTTCACAACCCTTTCCGGCACTCCCGTGATTTTCGGTAACGCGGTAAACATGGAGAGAAAATTACGCTCCCTGGAAACATTCTGGGAGGCGGTTGCACTCAAGAACGATCCACGGAGACTCGAGTATATCGACTTGCGGTTCAAAGACCAGATTGTCGTTCGCTGGAAAGAGGACCATCAACCGGCCGTAACTAACGTGGTGAAACAGTTATGAAATCACACGTCAACCTGAAGCATGAAGGTGCCCTATGAGTGAAATCATCGTCGGCCTCGATATCGGCACGACCAAGGTGAGTGTTATCGTTGCTTCGATTGAGGAGCCCGAACAGATCAACGTGATTGGCGTCGGGACGGCGCCGAACGAAGGAATGTCGCGGGGAACGGTGACACACATCGACAAAACGGTTGCGTCCATTCAAAAAGCCGTGGAATCGGCGGAGAGCCAATCGGGGATGAAGATTCGCGGCGTTGTGGCGGGAATCGCCGGCGATCATATCCAGAGTTTCCAGAGCCGCGGCGTCATCGCCATCAACAACCCGGAAAACGAGATTACCCGCAAGGATGTCGAGCGGTTGATCCAGGATACCAAGCGCGTGGCCCTTCCCTCCGACCGGCGCATCATCCATGTTATTCCGCAGGAGTTCATCGTGGACGGACAGGACAATATCTATGATCCGGTCGGCATGTCGGGGGTGCGTATGGAGGCCATCGTCCATATCGTGACGGGCAGCATCACGGCCACACAGAACATTTACCGGTGCCTGGAACGCGCGGGCCTGGAGGCGCACGACCTTGTGCTGGAACCGCTGGCGTCAAGCTATTCCGTTCTTTCCGAAGACGAGAAAGAGGTTGGTGTCGTGCTGGTCGATATCGGAGGTGGTACGACAGATATCGCGGTTTTCGAGGATCGGACGATTCGCCATACGGCCGTCATAGCCATCGCCGGCAAAAAGGTGACGGAAGATATCCGGAAGGTGCTGGGCATAAAGAATGCTGACGCGGAACACTTGAAACGGAGTTACGGATACGCGTATCTCCCCGAAATCACCGACGATTCACCAATCAATCTTCCTGGAATCGGCGGACGCAATCCCATGGAGATATCGAAATCGCTCTTATGCCAGATTATTCAACCGCGGATGGAGGAAATCCTGGAAATCGTCGGCCTTGAAATCAAGCGTTCCGGCTATTCCCGGCACTTGCATTCGGGAGTGGTTCTCACGGGAGGCGGGTCGCTCATCAAGGGAACGGCGGCGCTGGCCAGCGACGTCTTGGGGATGCCCGTCAAAGTGGGTATTCCAAAGGGGTTTCAGGCCGGCTTGACCACCGAAGTGGAAAACCCCATCCATGCAACTGGCGTGGGGATCATTTTATATGCTGCGGAGAACAGTATGGGCCGCGGCCATGTCATCAAGCTGAACGGAAACGGCAAGAACGTCTTTCGTCGCTTGATCAACTGGTTCAATGAATTGTAGGTCAACCTCGACAAATACGACGTATTGTGAATGCATTAATATCTAACAAATTGTTTCATTTCAATCGAGGAGGGTGCAATGCCCATCGAATTTGATAGTACGCGTGATCACCGGGCGAGGATCAAAGTCGTCGGTGTGGGTGGTGGTGGCGGGAATGCCGTGGATGACATGATTACACGCGGCATTCAGAATGTTCAGTTCTGCGTGATCAATACCGACATGCAGGCTCTCGATCGTTCTTCCGCGGAGTACAAGATCCAGGTCGGAAAAAACCTGACGCATGGTCTTGGCGCTGGCGCTGATCCCGACATGGGATACCGCGCCATCGAGGAAGACAAAGAAGAGGTGACGAATGCTCTGTCCGGTTGCGACATGGTCTTTGTTACCGCGGGTATGGGAGGCGGCACAGGTACCGGCGCAGCTCCCGTGGTGGCGAGCATTGCCAAGAGCAACGGCGCGCTGGTTGTCGCTATTGTAACGAAACCCTTTCACTACGAAGGGAAGAAGCGCATGAAGCAGGCAGAAGTCGGATTGGAGGAGCTTCGCAAGCAGGTCGATACGCTCATCGTGATTCCCAATCAGAGGTTGTTAAGCATCGTTGATCGGGGAACTCCGCTGACGGAAGCCTTCAAACTTGCCGACGAAGTCTTGTACAATGCAACGCGGGGAATTGCAGAGATCATCAACGTAGGTGGCCTGGTGAACGTGGATTTCGCGGATGTTCGAACGATCATGCGCGACATGGGCGACGCCCTGATGGGGTCGGGTGTTGCGACCGGCGAGAACAAGGCGGTGGAAGCGGCGCAGGCGGCAATCTCCAGTCCACTTCTCGAAGGTATTTCGATCGCGGGAGCACAGGGGATTCTCATCAATTTCACCGGCGGGAAAGAACTCTCGTTACTGGAGATCGACGAGGCTGCTTCCATTATCCAGGAAGCGGCAGGTGAAGACGCAAACGTTATCTGGGGCGTTGTTATTGACGAAAACATGGAAGACAAGATGATGGTTACCGTTATCGCCACCGGTTTCAACAAGCGTCACGCAACCGCCAGGGGAACCGCCGCTGGTGGCAAGCAAGCCGTCGGCAACATCCGTCATATCCCCTCAGGTATCATGGAATTGCGCGATCTCGACACTCCAGCCTACATTCGAAAAGGGATGCACGGCGCGGAAGAGGAGGAAGAATCTGTCCGCGAACTGACGGATGAAGAGATCAAACAACGAATCGATAAAGGAGATCCGGATAAACCTGCCTTCTTGCGTAAGATCATGGATTAGCAGAACAGGTTGAACATAAGATAAAGCATGGTGCAAGCTAAGAAGGAGTAGCTGCCGTTCGACTTTCTGCAAACATTAACAGGAGTATTAATACTGCTGATAAAAGCGGAAGGCTTTTACTTATAAAAGAGAAATATCGTATCCGGGTTTGTGATATGAATACATCGATGATAAATAATCACGGTTTGTTTTTTCCGTCAAGGAGGATCGTTGTTGCGGGAGAGCCGGCGGCGGAACCGAGGGATATGGCTCAGACCCTTGGAAATAAAGGCGATTCTTCGAATATAAATGTGAGAATTCGGTAAAAAGGACTTGTTATCACCCGTGAATTTAATTACATTAATCAGTGCAAAAGCACGGTGTGCTTCTTTTCTAACCGCCATTGTTCACTATCGTTAACTGCAAGGAGGCATCATGGCTAAAAAGAAACCCATGACCAAAGCGCAGATCGTGGCATATCTTGCGGCAAAGACAAACATGCCGAAGAAGACTGCGCAACAGTTCGTGGAAGAGTATGCGAAGCTTGCCTACAAGGAAGCCAAGAACGAATTTACTCTTCCTGGCCTTGGCAAGCTGGTCGTATCCAAGCGGAAAGCCCGTAAAGGACGCAATCCTGCTACCGGTGAAGAGATCAAGATCCCGGCCAAGAAGGTTCTGAAGTTCAGGATTGCGAAAGCGTGCAAGGACGCAGTCTTTCCGCAGAAGTAATCCTTCCGGTTTCCACGATCTGACGTGATGTGGCGGATGCTGCATCACGTTTTTTATTGTTCGAGCTGTTCGATACGCGATCCGTCCGACTGAAAAATGATTGCGCCCCGCTTATCCGTGCGGCGGATTACTGCGCCGATTCGTCGAAGGCGTTTCAGGACGCGGGGCTTCGGATGGCGAAACTTGTTGAGAAAGCCGCATGAAATAACGGCGTACCGCGGTCGTACGCGGGCAAGAAACGCCGGGTCGGTGCTTGACAGAGATCCGTGGTGCCCGACTTTCAGAACGTCGGCTTTCAAGAACCCATCGTAGCGCCCTATCATCCATCTCTCG